>NZ_JBFAMU010000936.1:0-1006 GCF_040656655.1 Micromonospora sp. NPDC049799 | reverse complement strand
AGCCGGGCGGCGACCGCCGCCGGGTCGGCGCGCAGCAGCCAGTCGCGCAGCGCCTCGACGGTCTCGGTGAGCTCCGGCTCGATGGCGTCGGCGTCGGCCACGTCCACCCCGAACGGAAGGGTCGCGCGCAGCCGCTGGTCCTCCGCCGCGAGGGCGAGCAACTCCTCGACCAGCGCGTACCGGGTCAGCGCACGGATGCCGACGGTCAGGTGCAGCGAGCTGGACTCCTGCGCCTGGGCGCTGTGCAGCCACCCTCGCGGCAGGTAGAGGGCGTCGCCGGGGCCGAGCACCACGTCCAGCGCGGGAGCGCCCTCGGCGGTGGCCGAGACCTCGTCGGCCCGGCCGCCCCAGGGCTGCTTCTCCAACGGGTCGGGCAGCACGGGCGGGTGGATCCGCCAGTGCTTGCGGCCGTCGACCTGGAGCACGAACACGTCGTGGGTGTCGTAGTGGGTGGCGAAGCCCTGGCTGCCGGCCGGCGTCAGGTAGGCGTTGACCTGCAACGGCTGCCCGAGCGCGGTGCCGAGGTCCCGGGCGAAGTCGATCAGCGCCGGCCAGGTGCGGTGCAGCCCCTGGAGGACCAGGGTGGCGCCGCCGGCGTACAGCTCCAGGACGCGCTCGTCGAGGACCTGGTCGCCGATCTCGGCGCCCGCGCCGCCGCCGCCGGTGTAGCGCGTCGCCGGCAGCAGCGCGCCGTCGCGGGCGATGCGCAGGAAGGGGGTACGCAGACCGCGCCGGCTCAGCAGCTCGTCGGCGTCGGCGGGGCTGAGCAGGTCGGTGAACCCGGCCGGGTTGGGCAGCTCATCGGCCCGCGACAGCAGGGGTGTCCGCCCCCAGTGGGCGGTGGCGAACTTGCCCGGCTCGACCGACACGCAACGGGCCAGGGCGGCCGTGGACTCGGACGAAGCCGCCGGGCGGCCGTGGTGGCCGCCCGGCGGGTCGATGTGCGTCACGGTTGAAGAACCCGGACAACTTCACCCACACCGTCGGCCTCCAGTACCTGTCCGGC
>NZ_JBFAMU010000935.1:0-1006 GCF_040656655.1 Micromonospora sp. NPDC049799 | reverse complement strand
CGGCGCCGCGCAGCCCCGGGGACGACGGCCCGGCCCGGACGAGACGTCCCGGTCGCCGGTGGCTCCGCCCGGTCGGGTACGCCGCCATCGCGCTCGCCGTGTTGCCACTGCTTCCGCGCCCGCTGCCGGCGCAGCCCGTCGACCCGCCGCCGCGCTTCATCACCTCGGGCGGCTGGCGCCCGTACGTCCCCGAGGGCCGGACGCTGGTGCCGGTGCCGATCCCCAGCAACGTGCACGGCCTGCCCACGCTGCGCTGGAGCGCGCTGACCCGACAGGAGTTCCCGGTCCCGGGCGGCTACTTCATCGGCCCGAACGAGTTGGGCGAGGGCGTGTTCGGCGCGCCCAACCGGCCGACCAGCACCCTGATCTACTCCACGATGGACCGGAACGCGACGCCGATGGCGATCACCGACTCCAACCGCCGCCAGGCCGTCGAGGACCTGCGGTTCTGGAAGGCGTCCGTGGTGGTCCTCGGCGCCCACCCGCGCGAGGTGGTGCTGCGCGAGCTGATGACCGCCCTGCTCGGCTCCCCGCCCCAGCGCGTCGACGACGTCTGGCTCTGGGACGTACGCCCCCTGGTCGGCTGAGGTGGTCAGTCCACCAGCGGACGGACGTCCCACACCCACGCGCCGTCGACCGGTCGGCCCGGCCCGAGGAGCGCGTCGACCGTACGCCGGACCGGATCGCCGAGGTGCAGTCCACCCTGGACGACGACCGCGGCGCGCCAGTGCCGCAGGTCGTCGACGGCGGCCCGGCGGTCGGTGTCGCTGACGACCGGCACCTCACCGGTCTCCGCCACCCGGCGCAGCAGCACGGCGGTGGGCCGGTCGGGCGCACCCCACCGGGCGGTCGGATCGTCCGGGGCGCTCGGCCCGATGAAGTAGCCGCCGGGGGCGCGGAACGCCAGCCCGGTCCGCGCCGACCAGAACATCGCCGGGCTCTCGCCCGCCCCGGTCACCGGTGGGACCGCGACGACCGTCCGGCCCGGTGGGACGTACTCCCGCCA
>NZ_JBFAMU010000934.1:0-1008 GCF_040656655.1 Micromonospora sp. NPDC049799 | reverse complement strand
GCAGCGCGCCGGCGCCGTCCGGCCCGGCCGTCTCGTCAGCGAACATCTGCAACAGCCCACGGACGGCCGACGAGGTCCGGGCGTGCGAGGTGGTCAGCTCCGCGTCGAAGCGGCGTAACGCCTGCAGCAGCGGATGCAGCGGCGACGCGTCGCCGATGTCGAGGCAGGTGCCGGTGAGCACCAGGGCGCCCCCGTCGCGCAGCCGGGCACCCACCTCACGCAGCAGCCGGGTCTTGCCCACACCGCTCTCACCGGTGAGGAAGACCGCCGCGGTGTTTCCCTGGGTGACGTCGTCGAGCAGCGCCGAGCGTACGGCCGCCACCAGGTCGGCCCGGCCGACGAGCGGTGCACCGTCCACATCGCTGGCCATGGCTCGCAGCCTAGTCACAGGTCCCCGGACCGCTCTACAGGCCATTCGGCCCTGTGGTACTCCTCGCGTCGACATTACGACCAAAGGTTGCGCCCAGCCGACATACGTCGTTCTGCCGATCCCCGGTCGGCCCACGGGTGACAGTCTCCGGAGGTCGTCAGCCACCACGGGGGGAAAGGCGGGTGCGATCTCCATGCAGATCATCGTTGCTGGTCCGGCGCAGGGAACCGGTCGGGGCACCGGGACCGTCGCGGTACCCGTCCCCGACCTCGCGTGGGAGTTTCCACGATGGCCGGTGCCCGAGGAGAGACGGACGGTCACCGTCCTGTTCGCCGACATCGTCGGATCGACCGCGCTGGTCGACCGGCTCGACCCGGAGGACGTCCGGCGGCTGCAACGGGCCTACTTCGACACCGTGAGCGGGGTGCTGGTCCGCTGGCGGGGCGTGGTGGAGAAGTACATCGGCGACGCGGTCATGGCCCTGTTCGGCGCCCGGCAGTCCGACGGGTTCGACGCGTACCGTGCGGTGCGGGCCGGCCTGGAGATCCAGCGGGCGCTCGACCTCCGTCCGTTCGCCGGCGCTCCGGCGCTGCGGGTGCGGGTGGGGGTAGCCACCGGTGAGGCGGTGGTGGACCTCG
>NZ_JBFAMU010000933.1:0-1012 GCF_040656655.1 Micromonospora sp. NPDC049799 | reverse complement strand
GTCCAGGCGCGGCCGGTCCAGCGGGCAGGCCACCAGGTAGCCCTCCGGCCCGGGCGTCTCGTCCCGCAGCGCCGCACAGCCGGTGGCCGGGTCCAGCGCGCCGACCCCGAGCCGGGCGAACCGGTCCCGCGAGTCACCGTCGGCCATTCCGGAGACCGCCCACGGTCCGTACGCGATGCTGACCGCGGGCAGCCCGAGCGACCGGCGGTACGCGGCGAGGGCGTCCAGTCCCCCGTTCGCGGCGGCGTACGCGGCGTAGCCCTCGGTGCCCCAGAGCGCGGAGACCGAGGAGACCAGTACGAAGAAGTCCAGCCGCAGGTCCCGGGTGAGCCGGTGCAGCCACCAGGCGCCGCCCACCTTGGCGCGCAGGGCGGCGGCGGTCCGCGCCGTGTCCAGGTCGACGGCGGGTATCCGGGTGATGGTGCCGGCTGCGTGCAGCACCCCGCCCAGCGGCGGCATGCCGCGCAGCGCGAGGGCCACCTGCCGGCGGGAGTCGGCGGTGTCGCAACCACCGCCGACGTAGCCGACCCCTATCCCGTCGTCGCGCAGCCGGGTCAGCAGTTCCTGTGCCGCGGTGTCCAGGTCGGCCTCGACCCGGCGGCCGACCAGCAGCAACCGCCGGGCGCCACGCCGCACCAGGTCGACGACGAGTTCCCGGCCCACCGCGCCGAGTGCCCCGGTGACCAGGTAGGTGGCGTCGGCACGGACCCGCAGGCCGGACGGGGTGGGATCGGCGTCCCGCAGCCGGGCGGCGAGGATCCGGCCGGCCCGCACCGCGACCAGGTCCTCCAGCACCGGGCCGGGTGGGGCGGTGACCACATCCAGCACGGTGTTCAGATCGTCGTGGCCGGGCCGGGCGGGCAGGTCGATCACCCCGCCGAACGCCGGGCCGAACTCCAGCCCCAGCACCGGGGCGAGTCCGTGCAGGGGCCCGTGGTCGGTGGCGAGCACCTCGTCCGCCGGTCCGGTGCGGCGCGCGCCCCGGGTGACCAGAACCGCCCGCCGTCCGGCG
>NZ_JBFAMU010000932.1:0-1017 GCF_040656655.1 Micromonospora sp. NPDC049799 | reverse complement strand
GCGGCCGGCCAGCCCCCGGTGCGCTCCCGCAGCCGGCGCACCCCGGCCACGGGAAGCACCACCCCGTGGGCGGTCAGCAGGTCGGCGATCTCGTCGCCGGTGAACGCCAGCTCGTCCGGGCCGACCTCGGTCAGCTCGCCGGCCAGCCGCAGCCGGTGCACCGCCAGCGGCAGCCCGGCCCGCGCGCCGACCAGCAGCCGCAGCCGTCCCTCGGCATGCCGGAGCAGGAACTCCAGCCCGGTCAGCGCCGCCGGGTCGGTGATCCGGTGCAGGTCGTCGAGGACCAGCAGGACCGGCTGCTCCCGGGCGGCGAGCGCCACGGCCAGCAGCTCCAACTGGTCCGGCCGCGGGGACCGGTCGGGCAGCGGCGGCCCGGACCTGCCGTCGGTCTCCCGGGTGGCCGCGCGCAGCGCCGCCGCGAGGTAGGTCCAGAGCCGGTCGGAGTCGTCACCGGCCTCCACGGCGACCCATCCGACACCCGCACCCGGGCCGGCCCCCGCGACGGCGTGCCACCACGAGGCGAGCAGTGTCGTCTTGCCCCAGCCGGCGGGCGCGGAGACCAGGGTGACCGGCCCGGCGGTCCCCTCGTCCAGCGCCCTCAGCAGCCGGGGCCGGAGGACCACCGGTTCCGGCAGCGGCGGTGGCCCCATCCGGGACGCCAGCAGCGGCGTACCGGCCGTGGTCGCGGCGACCCCTGTCTTCCCACGGTCCTCCGGCACTCGGCCACACCCCCAACGGACTCGTGCCGCTCCCCAGGTCCTGCGGCCCGCGGTTACCCCGCCCGGCCGGGTTCACCCCTTCCGGGGGAACCGGCTTCACCCCGCCCCGCCCGACCCTGGAGAGGTTCGCGGGGCGGCACCGCACCGGCGGACCGGACAACGGCACCCTGGGCGACCGGCGGGGAGGAACGGTGGGACGGATCGCACGGACGACCGGCGTCGCCGTCGCGTGGGCGGCCGGCGCGGTGGCGGCGCGGGCGCTGCGCGTACGCCGCCGGAGAAGCTGGCCCCGCGCGGC
>NZ_JBFAMU010000931.1:0-1019 GCF_040656655.1 Micromonospora sp. NPDC049799 | reverse complement strand
GCCGGTCGGCTGCCGGTTCCGCCGAGCTGGACGGAGCCCAGGGCGCAGAGCCCGGCCACCACCGTCACCGCGGTGATGCACCCGACGTGGCGGCGACGCCGGCGACGCTGGCCGTCCCGGACCGCGCGGCCTACGTCGACCCGCGGCTCGGGCACCGACGCCGATCGCAGCAGAGCGGCGATCCGCTCGTCGTCACACGTGGTCATCTCGGATTCCTCCCGGACATCTCGGTGACGCCGAGCACCTGGCGGACCGCCGCCAGCGCCCGAGCCGTCTGTGACTTGACGTTCCCCTCGGAGCAGGCCATCGCCGCGGCGGTGTCGACCAACGACAGGTCGCACAGGAACCGCAGGACCAGTACGGTGCGCTGGCCGCGAGGGAGGTGGGCCAGCGCGGCGACCAGGCTGTCCCGCTCGGACAGCTCGTCGTACGGGGTGCGCGGCGCAGGCTCCGGCTCCGGCACCGACCCCAGCAGCCGGACCTTCGCCCAGCTCAACCTCTTCTCGTCGACGAGCTTGTGGACCAGCATCCGGTGCACGTACGCGTCGACGTTGTCGGCGCGGCTGACCCGGCGCCAGTTCACGTACAGCGCCGTGATCGTCTGCTGCACCACGTCGTCGGCCAGATGGGCGTCGCCGCACATCAGGAACGCGGTCCGGTGCAGGCTGGGCAGTCGCGTGGAGACGTACTCCACGTACTCGTGCTCGGCATCCGCCATTGGGCTCCCTCCTCCGCACGCTCGACGGGGCCGGACGGCCGCCGGGTTGCGTCACCACCCCGGTAACGTCCTGTGATCGGCTGCGTGCGGTCGCCTGCCGTACCGGCGCCGCGTAGCCCGCCGTTGTGGTCGAGGAGCCGGACCGGGTCAGCCGCCTGACGTCGGAGGACGTCCCGCCGTGAGTGGCGGATCGACAGAGCCCGTCCCGGCCGGGCGGGTGGGCGCGGCCCGGCCGAGCAGGGGAGCCGGGTGGAACGACCAGAGCAGGCGGCGCCACCGGGGGCGGGCCGCCCGCAGCGCG
>NZ_JBFAMU010000930.1:0-1023 GCF_040656655.1 Micromonospora sp. NPDC049799 | reverse complement strand
CCGGGCCAGCTCGCGAACCGCGTCGGCGGTGGCGGGGACCACGGTGGTCCGCAGCGCGGCGCCGGACCGCGGGGCCCGGCCCGGCCGCGCGGCGGACGGCGGCCGGGCCGGCCCGGCTGTGGCCGCGCGTCGGTCGAGCCGGTCCGGTGGGGCGGCGGGCAGGTCGAGCAGGTCGGGTGCGCCGCGCAGTTCGTCGAGCACGTCGGCCAGCGCCTGCCGTCCCGCCGGTCCGGCCAACCAGTCTCGCTGGGCCAGGGCGAACGCGGCCGGGCCGGCCGCCGGAGACTCCGGCACCGCTTGGCCGTCCCCCTCGATGTCGTACGCCCGGGCCAGCTCCCGCACGATCAGGCCGAACGACCAGTCGTCGCAGACGATGTGGTGCACGACCAGCAGCAGCGCCACCGCGCGGCCGGTGTCGTCCGGCACCAGGTGGGCGCGGAGCAACGGTCCGGTGGCCAGGTCCATGGGGGCCCGGGTGGCCTCGGCGGTGAGCCGGGTGAGCCGCTCGTCGAGCGGGGTGCCCTCATCGGGTGGCACGACGACCGGCGGTGGTCCGGCGGTGGGGCGGACGTGCTGCACCGGCCCGTCCGGCCCGGACGGGAACACCGTGCGCAGGGCCGGATGCCGGTCGACCACCCGACGCAGTGCCCGGGCCAGCCGGTCGGCGTCCAACGGCGCGTCGAACCGCACCGCGAAGGCCAGCAGGTACGAGGTGTCGTCCGGGGCGAGCTGGTGCAGAAACCACAGCCGTGACTGCGCGGCGGAGAGCGGCGCGGGGCCGGCGGGCACCGGACCGGCCGGCTCCCCGGCCGGCGCCGGCTCGGCGGCCAGCGCGTCGAGGTGGGTCGCCAACGCGGCCACGGTCGGGTGGGCGAAGAGGTCGCCCGGTCGGACCGGCCGCCCGGTCGCGGCGGCCAGCCGGGTGGCGCAGCGGACCGCGAGCAGGGAGTCGCCGCCGAGGGTGAGGAAGTCGCTGTCGGCGGCGGTGACCGGCACGCCGAGCACCTCGCGCCACACCGCCGC
>NZ_JBFAMU010000929.1:0-1024 GCF_040656655.1 Micromonospora sp. NPDC049799 | reverse complement strand
CCGGAGCGTTCCCGTCGCGGGCCAACCGCTCCATCGTCCGCGCCAGGTGCTCGCTGCCGTCGTCCAGGTGCCGGGCCGCCGACTGCATGTGCGAGGGCCACGGCCACCGTTTCACCGCCATTCCGGCGGCGGTGACCAGCACCACCGGCGGCGCGAGCGGCTCACCCACCAGCCGGGCCACGGTCCGCTCCCCCGCCCGGTGCGCCTGGTCGCCGACGTGCACCCGGGGTCGAGCCGCCCGGTCGGCCGGGTCCAGCAGCCCCTCGGCGTGCAGGATCTCCAGGTAGCGCTGGCCGACCAGCTGATCCGGTGGCGGGTCGCGCCACAGGTTCGTCACGGCGCGGGTGGCGGCGGCCTCCAGCAGGTCCGGGATTCCGTCGTAGCGGGTGGTGCTGACCGCCAGGTCGGGTCGCCGCGCCGCGAGGGCCGCCAGGACCGCCTCCCGCTCGGCGCCGGGCCGGTCATGTCGGGGCGTGCGTACCTCGGCCACCGCCGGGTCGACGCGGACCAGGTCGGCGCCCGGGCCGTGGGTGAGGACCCGCAGCCGCGCGCCCGGGTTGCGGCGGGCCAGGCCGTGCACCACCGGCAGCAGCATCAGCAGGTCGCCGATTCCGCCGAGCAGGTCGACCACGAGGATGTCCGCGTACCGGTCAGGCACCGGCCCACCCCAGGGTCCGCGCGTACAGGTCGCGGTGCGCGGCGGCCACCCGGGGCCAGGAGTACGCGGCGGCGAACGCGCGTCCCCGCTCGGCGAGCCGTCGCCGCAGGACCGGGTCGGCGAGCAGCCGGGACACCGTACGCGCGATCGCACCGCTGTCCCGGCGTGCCCGGACCACCGCCACCGCCCCGCTGCGGTGCAGGTCGTCCGCGTCCTCGTCGGGCACGGTGACGGCGGTCGGCACGCCGTGCGCGAGCGCGGCGAGAAGGGCCCCGCTCTTGGTGCTCACCCCGGCGGTGAACGGCAGCACCGCCACGTCGGCGGCGTGCAGCACGGCCGAGACCCGCTCGCGCGGCACGTGGTCGG
>NZ_JBFAMU010000928.1:0-1025 GCF_040656655.1 Micromonospora sp. NPDC049799 | reverse complement strand
GGCGCCGAGGTCCACGTCGGGCACCGCCGCCGAGTAGGCCGTCCTGCCGGTCATCGCGGCCGTGCGGTGGGTCCACACCCGGGCCGACGGGACCTGCGAGATCAGCGACGCCGTCGTCCACGCGAACCAGCGCGCCGCGGCCAGGGTGGCGACCGCGACCAGCGTGGCGCCGGCGGAGAGCCCACCGGAGAGCAGGAGCGCCCACGCGCCGATCGGGAGCAGGCCGCTGACCACCGACGGCGTGGACCGCGACCACACCTGGACGGAGATCTCCCGCCGCTGCCGGTCGCTGCGGACCACGTCGAGGGCCGCGAGGTGCGCCAGCACCGGTCGGGTGGCACCGGCCAGCTTGACGGTGCGGGCCGCGGACAGCGCGGAGACCAGGGCGGTGGCGAACGCGGCGCGGGCGGTGACGGTGGCCCGGGCGCAGCGTTCCAACCGTGGGCCGAACAGGGTCGCCACCAGGCCGGAGACCACCATCGTTCCGGCGAAGAACAGCGCCGGGACGATGCTGCCGGTGACCGCCGTCATCGCCACCGCCAGGAGGACCGCCGCGAACTGGTCCAGCACGTTGTCGGCGAGCTGCACCACCCGTTCGGTGTCGCCGCCCTGGGCCACCACCTCGGCCGGCGTGTACCGGCCGACCCGGCGCGGGCCGGTCTGCCCGTGCACCAGACGCAGGCTGATCCGCAGCATCTGCCGCACCCACCACTGCGGGAACCAGATGCTCGTGTACCAGGGCAGCGGCAGCGTGACCAGCAACCCGGCGACGATCCCGGCCGCCGGCAGCCACGGCTCGCCGACCCCGTCAACCAGGTCGGCCCACAACCAGGGCAGCAGCGGACCGTCCAGGCCGACGAGGACCATGACGAGGAACAGCGCGAGCGCGCACAGCCCGTACCGCGGGTCGTTGAAGACCAGCCGCGCGATCTCCCGCAGCGTCCGGCCGAGCGTCGCGGTCGGCGGCGGGCCGTCGTCGGTCCGGTCGGTCGTCGGCCCGGCCGGCGCGGCGTCCGCAACCGGCC
>NZ_JBFAMU010000927.1:0-1027 GCF_040656655.1 Micromonospora sp. NPDC049799 | reverse complement strand
CGGCCCGGCAGCGCCGGGCCGACGGGTTCGACGTGCTCAAGATGAAGGTCGGCGCCGACGCGGCGGGCGACCTGGACCGGGTGCGGGCGGTCCGCGCCGCGGTCGGCCCGCAGGTCTGCATCCGGCTGGACGCCAACCAGGGCTGGACACCGCGGGAGGCGGTCCGGGTGATCCGTGGCATCGAGGACGCGGGCCTCGACGTCGAGCTGGTCGAGCAGCCGGTCCACCGGGCGGACCTGGACGGCCTGGCCTGGGTCAGCGACCGGGTGAGCACACCGATCCTGGCCGACGAGTCGGTGTTCGGGGTGCGTGATCTCGTGGAGGTGATCCGCCGCCGCGCCGCCGACCTGGTCAACGTGAAGCTCGCCAAGTGCGGTGGACTGCGGGCGGCGCGCACCCTGCTCGACCTGGCCGCCGCGCACGGCGTCGGCACGGTGGTCGGCTCCATGATGGAGAGCCAGGTGGGTGTGGGCGCCGCCGCCAGCCTGGTCGCCGCATACTCGACCACGGCCGTCTCGGACCTGGACGCCGCCTGGTGGCTGGCCTGGTCGCCGGTGCGCGGGGGTCTGCGGTACGACGGCGCGACGGTGGTGCTGCCGGACGCTCCGGGCCTGGGCATCACCTCGGTTACTGAAACTAAAGTTCGCGCGCGCAGTTGAGCTGCGGCGAAAACTTTCATAGGGTCGCGGCAACGTCCGACACACGAGATGGGGGTGCGCGTGGAGCTGCGAGCCGGCCTCGAGGCCGTCGTCCGGGTCGCGGTCGCGACCCTCTGGAGCTCCCCCGAGGCGGTACGCCCCGTCGACCGCCCCGCCCTGTCCGCCCGGGCCGACGTCGCGGCGTGGGTCGCCGGCCTGGACAGCGCGCAGCAGGTCGGCGACTGCGTCCTGAGCCAGCTGCTGCTGGGCGAGCGGGTGCTGGTCACCGAGGTACGCCCGGACGGCTGGGCGCACGTGGTCGCGGTCGGGCAGCCGGCCGCCCGGGTCGACCCGCGCGGCTACCCCGGCTGGCTGCCGGTCGACCAGCT
>NZ_JBFAMU010000926.1:0-1028 GCF_040656655.1 Micromonospora sp. NPDC049799 | reverse complement strand
GTCGGCGCGCTGGCCGCGCCCCTGGTGGGCGTGCTCGGCACCGGCGCGGTCGCCATGGCCCTCGTCGTGGCGGGTGGCATGGTGGCGGCGACGGCCGTTCTGCTCGTGGTGGTGCGGCCGGGCCGGCTCGTCGACCTCGACGCCGGTGCGGTGGTCGTGGCGGCGCACTGAGAATGCTGGACACGCGGTCCTGACAGCCCCAGGAGGGCGTGCGTGACACCGCCGTCGTCGGCGTGCGAAGCTACCGGTCGGTAACCCCATCGGCGGAAGGCGGCGACATGACCGACGTGGCGGATCTGAGCTGGCAGAAGCCGGCGGTGCTCGACCCGGCCGTCGTGCGCCACGCCTGGCGGGTGACCGAGCCGCTGCACGGGATGATCTACTTCGTGCCCGAGGCGCACGAGCGGTACGCCGCCCTGGGCATCGCCGAGCCGGCCGGCTACTTCGCCTCCCGAGCGGCTGCCCTGGGGCCGGTCGGTCCCGGCCCGGTCGTCGCCAGCTTCTTCAACTTCAACCCGGACCTCGTGGCCCGGGTGCTGCCGGCCGCCTGGGAGCGGGCGACGCCGGCGGCCGTGCTCGCCGCCCGGCTGGAGGCCGCCGGTGCGGCCCTGACGCGCGCGCTCGGCGACGTGGTGTACGGCCCGGAGATGGCCGAGGCGGCCGAGTTGGCCCGCCGCGCGGCCGAGTCCGCCACCGCCTGGCCGGAGGGTCGGCCACTGTTCGCCGCCCATGCCGCGTTGCCCTGGCCGGAGCAGCCGCACCTGATCCTGTGGCAGGCCCAGACGGTCCTGCGCGAGTTCCGCGGCGACGGGCACGTGGCCGCCCTGGTGCTCGCCGGCCTGACCGGGGTGGAGGCGCTGGTGCTGCACGCCGCATCCGGCGCGGTGCCGGTCCGTTTCCTGCGCCGTACCCGCGGCTGGAGCGGCGAGCAGTGGGCCGACGCGGTCGAGCGGCTGCGCGCCCGCGGACTGGTCGAGGGCGACGAGCCGACCCTGAGCGACAGCGGACGGGCGCAGCGCGCGTGGATC
>NZ_JBFAMU010000925.1:0-1036 GCF_040656655.1 Micromonospora sp. NPDC049799 | reverse complement strand
GCCGGATCGCCCCGGCGCTGACCCGCGCCCTGGCGTACGCGGTGGCCGGCGTGGTCCCGGTGGTGATGGGCGTGGTCTTCCTGCGGGTGCCGCTGCTGCCCGCGGTGGCGGTGGAGGTGGGGCCGGAGGCGGGGCCCGTCCGCGAGGTGGTCCGCGGTCAGGCGGTCACCGTCACCGACCGGATGACCATCGTCCTGGACCGGCGGGGAGAGGTCCGGTTCCTCCCCAACGACCAGGTGCGGGGTCAACTGCTCTGCCCCGACCCGGGGCGGATCCCGATCAGTCGCGTCGACGTCTACGGCTGGCACGTCGAGGACACCGCACTGGACTGGATGATGCCCCGGCAGCCGGTCGGCGAGCCGGATCCGCGCTGCGTGGGCCGGGTGCCGCTGGACGGCCCGCCCCCGGCGCCTCCGCCGCTGCCCCGGTGATCCCAGGGCGCGGATCACCCCCGGACAGGCCGACCGGCCGTCGCGGCACGGCGCGCGCATAATGGGTCCAGCCGGCCGGGGTGCCGGCGACCCGGCCGCCGACCGCGGCCGGGGCAGGGGAGATGGCGAGGGTACGGTGACGCAGGCGATCCCGAACGTGGCCCGGAACACCCGGCAGCGCGCCGAGGTGCTGGCCCTGCTCCGTGAGGTGGAGGGCTTCCACACCGCACAGCAGCTGCACCGGATGCTCTGCGACCGGGACGCCCGGGTCGGCCTGACCACCGTCTACCGCACCCTCCAGCTGCTGGTCGACGCCGGTGAGATCGACTCCACCCGGCTTCCCGGCGGCGAGCAGCTCTTCCGGCGGTGCAGCCAGAGCCGGCACCACCACCACCTGGTCTGCCGCTCCTGCGGGCGGACCGTCGAGGTGGCCGGGCCGGCGGTCGAGCGCTGGGCCGAGCAGGTGGCGGCGGAGCACGGCTTCACCGACGTCGGGCACACCCTGGAGATCTTCGGCACCTGCACCGCCTGCGCCCGCTGACCGACCCGCACCCCGCGCCCCGCGCCCCGCGGCCCGCGGCCCGCGCCCGCCAAGATCGCGCTCG
>NZ_JBFAMU010000924.1:0-1037 GCF_040656655.1 Micromonospora sp. NPDC049799 | reverse complement strand
GCTGGCCACCGCGGTACCGGCGGTCGGCGATTTCAACGGCGACGGCTGCGACGATGTGGCGGAGTTCTCCCGAGGTGACGCGCCGTTCGTCCGCGCGCCATCGCCGAGAGCGCCCACGCCGCCCTGTCCAACGTGGTCCGGCACGCGCCGGGCGCGACGGCCGCGCTGCGTCTGGGCCGGGTCGCCGACACCGTCGTGGTCGAGGTCGCCGACGACGGTCCCGGCTTCGACCCGGCCACCGTCCCGGCCCACCGGTACGGACTGCGCGAGTCGGTACGCGGCCGGATGGCGAGTGTCGGGGGCCGGGCCGACGTCGAGTCCCGACCCGGCGCCGGGACCCGGATCCGGCTGGAGTGGTCCGATGTCGACTGAGACCGACCCGACGACGGCGGGGACCACGATCACGAGCGACGCCGCACCCGTCTCGTACTCCGAGGGCGCGACGGCGACGCTGGCGCCGCGTACACCCGGGGAGGGCGCGGCCGGGGCGGACGTCGGGGCGGCCGTGGCGAGCGCGTCCGACCGGGGCGCGCGGGTTGTGGCGGTGGTCATCGCCCTGGCCTGGCACACGGCGATCGGCCTGCCGGCGGTGCTGGCGGCCCGCGCAGACCTGGCCGGGCCGACGCTGGTGCTCGCCTGCTGGGCTCTGGTGGCCGTGACCGGCGCGGTCGCCGGGCTCCGGCTGCTGCGCGGCGAACCGCTGCCCGCGTGGCCGCTGGCCGTACTGCTGCTGGCGGTCGACGCGCTGGTGTTCGCGGCGGCCGGCGACGGTCAGCTGTTCACCGCCGCGAACTGGGTGTGGGGCACACTCGGCTGGTTCTTCGTGCTGGTGCTGTGGGGGCGCCGGGTGACCGGCCTGCTGGTGCTGCTCGCCGCGCACTCGGTGATCGCGCTGGTGGCGGTGCTCGTCCACGGCGCGACCGCGCCCGCCGACCTGGTGCGCTACACGATGTACGTCTACGGCACCTCGTCGCTGCCGGTCGCGGTCTTCGCCGGCAGCGCCGCGATCGCCGCGCTGGCCCGCAACCGGGCCGGCG
>NZ_JBFAMU010000923.1:0-1038 GCF_040656655.1 Micromonospora sp. NPDC049799 | reverse complement strand
CGGCGGGCGCCAGCAGCGGCAACTCGGCCAGCCGCGCCGACGGGTCAGCCACCGCCGACGCGAGGAGCGTGACCAGGGCGTCCTGCCAGCGGCCGGCGGACGGGCGGTCGAAGCGGCGGGTGGCGTACTCCACCTCGCCGGTGACTCCCCCGGGGTCCAGCCGCAGCGTGCAGGTCAACGCCATCTTGGCGGTCCCCGAGTGGATCAGCTGTTCGGTGATCTCGAGGCCGTCGATCGCGCCGCCGTCGTCCATCGGGGTGGACTGCAGGACGAACATGGTCTCGAAGACCGGGTTCTCGGTGGCGTCCCCGCCCTGGGCGACGCCGCCGGCGATCTCGGAGAACGGCAGGTCCTGCCGGGACAGCGCCTCGGCCAGCGCCGCGTCGGTGCGCTCCACCAGCTCCCGGAAACTCATCCGGGGTGTGAACCGCATCCGCAGCGGCACGGTGTTCACCACGTAACCGATCAGCTCCTCGGTGCCGGCCCGGCCCCGGCCGGCCATCGGGACACCGACCACGACGTCGTCGGCGCCGCCGGTCATCCGGTGCAGCGTGGCGAGGAAGCCGGCGAGCAGCACACCGAACGGCGTCGAACCGCAGGCGCGGGCCACCTCCTCGACCTGGGCCGGTCCGAGCCCGCCGAGAGCGAGCGGTATCGAGAACCCGGCCTGCCCCGGCGCACCGGTCGAGCGGCCCGGCTCCACCACCGGCGCGGCGCCGGCGAGCCGGTCCGTCCAGTACCGCCGCTGCTCGGCCGCTTCCGGCGAGGCCAGCCAGCGCTCCTGCCAGGCGACGTAGTCGGCGTACCGCACGGTGGGCTCGGGCAGTCGGCGGCCCTGGTACAGCGCGGCGAACTCACGCCAGAACACCCCGAGCGACCAGGCGTCGAAGGCGCTGTGGTGCACGTCGAGCAGCCACAGGTGGGTCTCGTCGTCGACCCGGTAGCAGGAGGAGCGCAGCAGCGGGCCGGTGGACAGGTCGAACGGCCGGGCCGCGTCCGCCTCGGCGCGGCGGGTCGCGGCGGCGCGGTCGGCCACGG
>NZ_JBFAMU010000922.1:0-1040 GCF_040656655.1 Micromonospora sp. NPDC049799 | reverse complement strand
GCGCGGAGCAGGCCGAGCGAGCCGCGCGAGCCGAACGCGCCCGCCGTCGCCGGGCGCTGGAGAAGGAGCTGGCGCGGGCGCGTACCGACCAGGAACGGGCGGAGGCGGACCTGGCCGGGGCGACGGCAGCCGAGCACGACGGCGCCGCCGCCCTGGACGCCGTCGAGGCGGAACTGGCCGAGATGGAGCGCCGCCGGGCGGTCGCCGAGCAGGAGCTGAGCCGCGCGAAGCTCGCCCGGCGGGCCGCCGAGCGGACCGTCACCGCCGCCCGCCGCCGTGCCGGCGAGGTCGAGGCGGCCGTCGAGGCGCTCGACGCCGAAGAGGGGGATGTCGGCTCCGAGGGTGGCACGGCAGACTGATCCCCCTATGGACGGACGGAACGGCGTCGGATGACCCCGGAGCAGGTCGCCGCGGCCAGCAAACCGGCTGTCCTCGAGCTGGGCGACGCGTTCACCCGGTGCCCGACCACGCTGCGCCGGGCGCGGCTGCTCGGCATCTCCGGCTGGGCCTTCTACGTCGCCGGCCGGGCCGGCGCGCTCGGCGACGTCCGGGCGGAGACGGTGGCCGCCGTGCTCGGCTTCCTCGCACCCGACGCGGTCGCCGACGGGTGGGACGCCGCCCTGCGGGTCGTCCGGCCGGTGGAGGTGGCCGCCGCCACCCTCGACGAGTGCTGCCGCTGGGGTGACGATCGTCTCGGACCCGTGCCGGACGTCGGCCGCCTGGCGGTCCTGCTCGGGCACGCCGTCGAGGCGGCCGATGCCACCGGCATGCCGCTGTTCGCCGCCTGGCGGGCCATGCCGCTGCCGGAGCGGACACCCGGAGCACGCGCCGCCGTCGGCCTGCGGTTGCTGCGGGAACACTTCGCCGGCGCCCATCTGCTCGCCGTACGGGCCAGCGGGATGACGGCGCTGGAGGCGGTGCTGACGGGGCCCGAGGGGGAGGCCGGCGCGCTGGCGTGCGGCTGGCCGTGGCTAAAACTCAAAGGAATTGACGGGGGCCCGCACAAGCGGCGGAGCATGCGGATTAATTCGATGCAACGC
>NZ_JBFAMU010000921.1:0-1042 GCF_040656655.1 Micromonospora sp. NPDC049799 | reverse complement strand
GGCCCGTACGCGCGCCACGCGCCGACGGACACCGCACCGCAGAAGCAGCCGCGCGTCCACTCGTCGGCCGACCAGTCGTACTCGACGACCTCGTCGGGACGCCGCGCGTCCGGGCCGACGATCCCCACCAGTGCGTCGAGCAGGGCGCCGCGGCGGGCGTCGGGCGACATCCGCCGCAGGGCGTTCGCCTCGTCGCCGTAGCTGAACGCGGTCAGCACCCCGCGCGCCGAGTCCGGGGTGCCGTTGTCCACCGTCTCGGTGACCGGCCCCTCGGCGCAGGTCGAGACCCCCGAGCGGCCGTCGGCCCGCCAGAACGGCTCCGGGTAGATCGCGTGCACCTTCACCGCCGATCCCATCGGCATCCGCTGGGTCAGTCCGTCGCGCAGCGCGGGCAGCGGCGGGTCGTACCGGATGCGACCGGCCTGTGCCGGCGCGAGCGCGACGACGACGGCCTCGGCGGTCAGCGTGTCGCCGCTCGTGCGGACGGTCACCCCGTCGTGGTCCTGGCTGATCGCCTCGACCGGCGCGCCGAGCCGGACGGTGTCCGGGCCGAGCGCCGCCGCGAGGGCGTCGGCGAGCACTCCCGGACCGCCGACGACACGGTCCTGCTGCGCCCCGCCGGCCATCCCGAGCAGCATCCCGCTGCCGCCGCCGCTGCGCAGGTAGAACAGCATCTGCAGGAGGGAGATCTCGGCCGGGCCGGCGGCGAGCAGGCCACCGGCGAGCAGCCGCCCCAGGTACCGGGCGGCCACCGCGTCGGGGGCGGCCTCCCGCAGCCAGGCGGCGAGCGTCCGCCGGTCCCAGTCGGTCGCCTCGGCCGCCGTCCAGGGCGCGGCCGGGTCGACCCGTTCGGCGTACGCGTCGAGCAGCGCGAGCACCTCGTCGGTCGGCGCGGGCGGTTCGGTGTACCGGCGGCCGGCCCACAGCACCGTCGGCGTGCCGTGCGCCGCCGTCGGGAAGGTGGCCAGCCCGTACCGGTACGAAGGGGCGGGGACGCGTCACCACGTCCCCGCCCCTCGCACGGTCAGCGACCTGCGCCGAC
>NZ_JBFAMU010000920.1:0-1048 GCF_040656655.1 Micromonospora sp. NPDC049799 | reverse complement strand
GGCGGTGGCGTACGCGGTCTGCTCCCGCATGGTCGACCTCTACCTGGAGGTCGCCGGGCACGTCGAGCGGGACCTGGAACGAGCCGAGGAGTCGGCCACGACGGGCGGCCGGGTGCGGGAGTCGCCGGACGTCCCGACGCCCACGCCGGACCCCACGGGGACGACGGCGGCACCGGAGGTGACGGATTCCTCACCGGATCCGACTCTTTCCGCGCCGGCCCCGACACCGCCCACCACGCCGCCGACCTCGGCAGACACGTCCGGCACCGGCTCACCGGAGCCGATCGGGTGACGGTGGCCCGACACAGAAGTGTGCGGGCCGGTGTGGTCCGAACGGGTTTTCGTTCGTAGCCTGTCAGGCGGAGACGGGCGAGGTGCTGGGGAGGCGGGCCGTGGACGGCAGCGAGACCGGCTGGGGGCGGCCGGCCGAACCAGCACCGCGATGGCGGGCGCTGCTCGACCGCGCCCGGCTCGGTGGCCGCTCCGGGGAGCAGGCGGAGACCGACCGACGCGACGACCAGCAGCCACCCGAGACGGCGCACCGGCCGGGGTGGGGCAACGGCTACGCCGGGCGCGTCCCGGCCATCGGCCATCCCGCCGAGCTGTCGTACGGCGCGGAGCCGGTCCCGCCGGCCTACGGGCGCGGCGGCCGGTCGTACGGCCAGGAGCCGGCCCCTGCGTCGTACCCCGAACCGTCGCCACCGTCGTACGGCGGGGACTTCGGCCGCCCGGCCGACGCGGGCCACGGGGCGGCGGGCACCTACCGGGTCGAGCCGGCGTACCGGGCGGACCCGGCGGTCGACCCGTCGTACCGGACGCCCGGGGACTACCGGCCGGAGCCGCCGCGCGTCGAGCCGGAGCCCCCGCCAGCGGCGGAGTCGCGGTACGCCCTGCTCGACAACGGCTACCGGCACGCCGCACCGGCCCCCACCGAGTCCCGCTACTCCGTCCTCGACAACGGCTACCGGGCCGAGCCCGCGTACAGCCCGCCACCGGTCGCCCCGCCCGCGCCGGCGCCGCCCGCGGTGCCGGAGCGGAGCTACCGGGC
>NZ_JBFAMU010000919.1:0-1051 GCF_040656655.1 Micromonospora sp. NPDC049799 | reverse complement strand
GCGGCGACCGCCAGCGCCCCGGCGAACGCCGGAGCCCCCCGGCTGGTCGCCGCGAACGTCCGCGCCGGCACCCGGGACCTCGGGGTCACCGCCGCGCTGACCCGGGACGAGGCCCGTACGGCGGTGGAGACCGGCATCCGGATCGCGCACGACCTGATCGACGGCGGCGCGGGCATCCTGCTCACCGGGGACATGGGCATCGGCAACACCACGCCGGCGGCCGCTCTCGTGGCCGCGTTCACCGGCACCGACCCGGCGGGGACGACCGGGCGCGGCACCGGGGTGGACGACCCCACGTACGCCCGCAAGGTGGCCGTGGTGCGCGACGCCCTGCGCCGGCACCAGCTCGACCCGGCCGATCCGCTGGGCGTGCTGGCCGCTGTGGGCGGCCTGGAGCACGCCGCCCTGGCCGGGCTGATCCTGGGAGCCGCCGCCCGCCGCGTGCCGGTGCTGCTGGACGGGGTGATCGCGGTCTCCGCCGCGCTGGCCGCCGCCGCCTTCGCGCCGGACGCCACCGGTGCGATGGTCGCCGGCCACCGCTCGGCCGAGCCCGGTGCCACGGTGGCGTTGCGCCACCTGGGTCTGGAGCCGCTGGTCGATCTCGGCCTGCGCCTCGGCGAGGGCACCGGCGCGCTGCTCGCCCTGCCGGTCGTCACCGGCGCGGTCCGGGTGCTGCACGAGGTCGCCACGTTCGACTCGGCCGGAGTGGCCGAGAAGTGAGCGGAAACCCGTACCCTCTCGGTCTGCGCCTCGCCGGTCGACGCGTGGTCGTGGTGGGCGGGGGAGCGGTCGCGACCCGGCGGGTACCGGCCCTGCTCGACGCCGGCGCGAACGTCTTCCTGGTCGCGCCCGAGCTGACGCCGGCGCTCCAGGCGCACGTCGACGCCGGTCGCCTGCACTGGGCGCCGCGCCGGTTCGCCCCCGACGACCTGGACGGCGCCTGGTTGGTCCAGGTCGCCGTCGACGATCCGGTGGCCGCCGCCTCGGTCAGCGCGGCCGCCGCCGAGCGCCGCGTCTTCTGCGTACGCGCCGACGACCGCGCCGCCGCGAC
>NZ_JBFAMU010000918.1:0-1052 GCF_040656655.1 Micromonospora sp. NPDC049799 | reverse complement strand
TCCTGACCGCGTTCAGCCAGCGCGACCTGGTGGAGCGGGCGCGGGCGGCCGGCGCGATGGCGTACCTGGTGAAGCCCTTACGCGAGGCCCGCGGTCCGGACCAGGTTCACCAGGGTACGGTCCGGACCGATCTCCAGGCAGACGTCCACGTCGAGCGCGGCGAGCTGCCCGGCGCCGGCGTGGAAGCGGACCGGCTGGCGGGCGTGGCGCACCCAGTAGTCGGCGTCGTACGTGTCGGTTCCGACCACCGCTCCGCTCAGGTTGGAGATCACCGGGAGGGCCGGGGCGTCGTGGCGAAGCGTGGCGCACACGGCCCGGAAATCGTCGAGCGCCGGGTCCAGCAGTCGCGAATGGAACGCGTGCGAGACGCTCAGCGCACGGTGCCGTACGCCCTCGGCGCGCAGCCGGATGGTGAGGGCCTCGATCTCCTCGGGCAGCCCGGAGACCACGGTGGCCTCGGGGCCGTTGACCGCCGCCACGTCCAGGCCGGTGCCCGCGACGAGATCACGCACCCGCTGCTCGGAGGCGACCACGCCGAGCATCGCACCAGGACGGGTGGCCTGCATCAGCCTGGCCCGCTCGGCGATCAGGTCGAGGCCGGCGGGCAGGTCCAGCACGCCGGCCACGATGGCGGCGGAGATCTCGCCGACGCTGTGACCCATCACCACGGCCGGGGTGACGCCCCAGGAGCGCCACAGCTCGGCCAGCGCCACTTCCAGGGTGACCAGGGCCGGTTGGGTGACGCGCGTCTCGTTGATCGCGGTCCGGTCGTCGCCGTGCAGGACGAGGTCGGCCAGCGAGGCGCCCAGCGCCGGCGCCAGCCGCCGGTCGCACTCGTCGAAGACGTCGCGGAACACCGGCTCGGTGGCGTACAGCTCGCGGCCCATGCCGAAGAACTGGCTGCCCTGACCGGAGAAGAGGAATGCGATCCGGGGCGGTCGGGTCGCCGCGACCGGGTCGGCCGGCGGCGCGGCGGCGGCCAGCAGCTGCGCCCGGTCGCGCCCGAGCAGGACCGTCCGGTACGGCAGGTGGGCCCGGCCGGTGCCGGCCAG
>NZ_JBFAMU010000917.1:0-1056 GCF_040656655.1 Micromonospora sp. NPDC049799 | reverse complement strand
CCGGCGCCGTCGCAGCGAGTGAAGATCCCGTCGCCCGCGCCGAGCCCCCCGACGCGGGTGTGCGACGTGCGGGGAGGCCCGCTGACCGAGATCTCCGGCATGGTCGCCACGGACGACGGGTTCGTCGTGGTCAATGACGGCGTCGACGACTCCGACGGTCGCCGGATCTTCTTCCTGGACTCCGAGTGCTCCGTCGTACGGTCGGTGCCCTACCCCTCCCGACCACGGGACACCGAGGATCTCGCCGTCGGCGCCGACGGTACGGTCTGGGTGGCGGACATCGGCGACAACGGCCGCTCCCGGACGACGATCGCGGTGTGGAAGCTCCCGCCGGGCGCCGAACGGCCGGTGCTGTACCGCATGGCCTATCCGGACGGTCCGCACGACGCCGAGGCGTTGCTCGTGACCGGCGACGGCCGGCCGCTGATCGTGACCAAGTACTCGGCCGCCCTGTACGCCCCGACCGCCGCCCTGCGACCGGGAACCACGGTGCCCCTGGCGAGGGTGGGACAGGTCCGCCTCCCGGCGTCGACGACCAGCAACCCGTTCGCGGGGGTCGGCCGGACCGCGGTCACCGGCGCCGCCACCGCCCCGGACGGACGCAGGGTGGTGCTGCGCACGTACGCCGACGCCTTCGAGTTCGACGTCGTCGGCGGCGACGTGGTGGGGGCGCTGACCAGCGGGGTCCCACGGGTAACGGCCCTGCCCGACGAGCCGCAGGGGGAGTCGATCACCTACAGCCGCGACGGGCGGTCCCTGCTCACGGTGTCCGAGACCGCCAACCAGCCGGCGGGCACGCGACCCGGCATCCTGCGCTACCCGCTCGCCGCGGCCGTCGCGTCCACGGCACCGCCGGCCACACCCGCGTCGAGCGGCCCCGGCGCGGGCGCCCGCCTCGACCGCGGCGGGGGGGGGGCCGGTGCGCGCGGGGGGGGGGGGGGGTGCGGGCGTTCGGGGTTTTGTTGTGCTTTTCGGGTGGTTTGGGGGGCCTGTTTTGCCGGCCAAGCGCGCAAACCCGCCCCCGCGTCGGTACGGCGGCCCGCCACCACACCGTTG
>NZ_JBFAMU010000916.1:0-1060 GCF_040656655.1 Micromonospora sp. NPDC049799 | reverse complement strand
GAGCGGGTGGCGTTCTGCGTCCGCAAGCAGGCCGAGCGGGAGTCCGGGTACGCGGCCACCGGCCCGTCCGGGGACACCGGTGTGGGGGCGCCCGGGTCGTCGGCGGGGCGGTCGCGGTCGCGTTCGGGGGTGTCCGGGCTCACCCCGTGATCCTCTCAGGCGTGCCGGCGACACGGGCGGCCGGTGGCGGCGGATCCGCTCACCGGGCGAACGGCTCCAGCATCACCGCCGCCGCCTTCAGCCACGCCTGCCGGGTCTCCGCCTGCAACTGCGGGTACTCGATCGACGAGCCGGTCTCCAGCGCCGGGTCGTACGGGACCACGGCGACCGCGCGGGTGCGGGTGGCGAAGTGCCGTTCCAGGTCGGTCTGGAGGGTCGAGCGTCCGGGCGTCGGGCAGGAGATCAACGTGACGGCGTTGTCGGCCAGCTCCCCCATGCCCACCTCGTGCAGCAGGTCCAGCATCCAGTCCGCGCTGAACGCCGCGTCCTCGCGGGGCACGGTGGTGACCACCAGCTGGTCGGCCGCCTGCATGACGGTGCGCCAGTTGGCGCTCTCCACGTTGTTGCCGGTGTCCACGCAGACCACGTCGTGGGTGCGCCGGAGCAGGTCCAGCACCCGCCGGACGGTGAACTGGTCGAGCCGCTGGGCGAAGCGGGGGCTCTCCTCGCCGGCCAGCACGTCGTAGGAGCCGTCGGAGGCGTGCCGGAGGTAGTCGTCGAGGTGCTCCAGCAGGTCGGGGCCGTCCTTGATCTCGATGTGCGCCAGGTCGCTGATCAGGTGCCGGATGGTGCGGGCGTGCCGGGCGCTGCCGGCGCGCAGCCCCAGCGTGCCGCGCAGCTCGTTGTCGTCCCAGGCGAGCACGCCCCGCCCGCGCACGCTGCCGACGGTGGCGGCGGCCAGCACGGTGGCGGTGGTCTTGTGCACCCCGCCCTTCGGATTGGCGAAGGCGAGCACGCGCGGCGTGCCCAGGTCCCGGCGCAGCACCCCGGTCGCCCGTTCCAGCTCCGGGTCGACGCCCTGCGGGCGCCACTCGACCCGGGCCCGGTAGCTCCGCTCCGG
>NZ_JBFAMU010000915.1:0-1061 GCF_040656655.1 Micromonospora sp. NPDC049799 | reverse complement strand
GACCGCCGCGGCCAGCACGACCAGCCGCAGGCGCTGCACGCGTACGCCGAGCGCGCTCGCGGCGTCGTCGCCCATCTCCACCAGTCGCAGGGCGGGACCGTTGGTGAGCAGCACCACCGGCACCAGCACGGCCAGCGCGGCCAGCAGGGGCACCGCGTTCGACCAGCCGCGCCCGTCCAGGCTGCCGGTGAGCCAGAGCACCGCCCGGGCGGCGTCCATCAGCGGGGCACGGGTCAGCAGCCACCCGTTGACGCCGGTGAGGATGGCCGCCACGCCGATGCCGACCAGGATCAGCCGGTAGCCGTGCACGCCCCGCCGCCAGGCCAGCGCGTACACCAGCACGCCGGTGGCGAGCCCGCCGGTCAGCGCGGCGCCGGCCAGCATCGCGCTGCCACCGCCGAGCACCACCACGACGAGCGCGCCGGTCGCCGCTCCCTGGGTGAAACCGAGGATGTCGGGGGTGCCCAGCGGGTTGCGGACCAGCGACTGGAAGACCGCGCCGGCCAGGGCGAGCGCGGCGCCCACCGCGACGGCCGTGACCAGCCGGGGCAGCCGTAGCTCGGTCACGATGAAGTCCTCGGCGGGGGAGCCCCCACCGGCCAGGGTGCGCAGCACGTCGGCGGCGCTCATCGGGTAGTCGCCGCTGCCGATCGCGACGACGCCCAGCGCCACGGTCAGCACCGCGCACGCCGCGCCGACCGCGAGGGCGCGGGGGCGCAGCCGCAGGGACAACCCGCCGGGGGTACGCAGGACGATCACGGGTGGGCCACCGGTCGACGCAGCACCAGCCAGAGGAAGAGCGGCCCGCCGAGCACGGCGGTGACCATGCCGACCTGGAGTTCGCCCGGCCGGCTCAGCACCCGGCCGAGCACGTCCGCGCCGAGCAGCAGCACCGGGGCGAGCACCGCGCAGTACGGCAGCAGCCACCGCAGGTCCGGCCCGGTGAGGGCGCGGACGAGGTGCGGTACCAGCAGGCCGACGAAGACGATCGGTCCGCAGGCCGCGGTGGCCGCGCCGCAGAGCAGGGTGACCGCCACGATTACCGCCGCTGGTGGAGAAGG
>NZ_JBFAMU010000914.1:0-1063 GCF_040656655.1 Micromonospora sp. NPDC049799 | reverse complement strand
GCGGGTACGCCTCCACCGCCCACGTCGCCCGGCTGATCGGGGCCCCGGTGCTGCTGGTGCTCGACACCACCGCGCAGGGCCGCTCGGCCGCCGCCCTGGTGCTCGGCCTGCGCGCCTTCGACCCGGAGGTGCGGATCGGCGGCGTGATCCTCAACCGGGTCGGCTCGCCCCGGCACGAGACGCTGCTGCGCGACGCGCTGCACGAGATCGGCGTACCCGTGCTGGGGGCGGTCACCCGGACCGCCGAGGTGGCCGCACCGTCACGCCACCTCGGGCTGGTGCCGGTCGCCGAACGGGCACCGGAGTCTCTCGCCGTGGTGGACGCCCTCGCCGACCTGGTGACGTCCACCGTGGACCTGGACGCGGTGCTCGACCTCGCGCGTACCGCCGCGCCGTTGACCGTCGCGGCCTGGGACCCGGCCGCCGCGGTCGGCGGGTCCGGCGGGCAGGACCGTCCGGTCGTCGCGGTCGCCGGTGGACAGGCCTTCACCTTCTCGTACGCGGAGACGACCGAGCTGCTCACCGCCGCCGGCGCCGACGTGGTGACCGTCGACCCGCTGCGCGACCCGGCGCTGCCGTCCGGCGCCCGCGCGGTGGTCCTCGGCGGCGGCTTCCCCGAGGTGCACGCCGAGGCGCTGTCGGCCAACGCGTCGCTGCGCGCCGACCTGGCCGCCTTCGACGGTCCCGTGGTGGCGGAGTGCGCCGGCCTGCTCTACCTCGGGAAGTCCCTGGAGGGCGCCCCGATGTGCGGCCGGCTCGACCACACCGCCCGGATGACCGGGCGGCTCACCCTCGGCTACCGGGACGCCGTGGCCGCCGTCGACTCCCCGGTGCACACCGCCGGCGAACGGGTACGCGGACACGAGTTCCACCGCACCGTCACCGACCCCGGCCACGGCCAGCACCCGGCGTGGCGCTTCGACGACGCCGACCACGGCTTCGTGTCCGGCCGGGTGCACGCCTCCTACCTGCACACCCACTGGGCGGGCCACCCGTACGCGGCCCGCCGGCTGGTCGAGGCGGCGACCCGGTGAGCGCGCCGGCCGAGGGGCCGACGCTGACG
>NZ_JBFAMU010000913.1:0-1067 GCF_040656655.1 Micromonospora sp. NPDC049799 | reverse complement strand
GCGGCGGCGTGGGCCTCGCGGGCGCGGTCACCGGTGGCGGCCGTCCACTGCCGGTGCAGGGCGCGCCCGATCTCCCCCGGCCGGCCGGCGGCGTCGGCGCCGAACGCGGCCTGGGCGGGGTCGGCCGCGGTGACCGTGCGGGCCACCCCGGCCACGGTCTCGCCGGCCGAGTCCAGCCGCGCGGCGAGGGCTCGCAGGTCCTCCATCTCAGGCTCCCGTGAGCGGACGGTAGGCGGTGAACGTCTCGTTGTGCAGCTTCTCCCGGGCCCACTGGGCGGCGTCGGCGGCGGCGGTCACGGCGGCCTGCACGGACGCGGCGACGTCCCGGGGGTGCCGGTTGTGCAGCGCGCCGAGGAAGCGCACGTCGGTGATGGAGCCACCCGCCGTCACCACCACCTCCACCAGCCCGTCCGGCGAGCGCACGGTGACCTCGACCGTGGCGACCGCCTGGTCGAACTCGGCCTGGAGGGACTCGATGCGGCGGTAGCGCCGCACGGCCTCCTCGATCCAGGCCTCGTCGATCTCGCCCCGCGGCATCGGCGGACTCCTCCCCGGCGAACCTCACTCAGCGTGCCGCCACCGTCACCACGGCACACCGGACCGTACCGCACAGCAATCGCACGTGTCGATGCCTGTGGACAACGGGACGGCCGGGGTGTCAGCCCTTCCACAGGGCGAGCATCATCGCCTCCACGGCGATCCGCGGCTTGACGTTCGCCTCGATCGCCGCCCGGCACTCCAGCACCGCCTCCAGGCGGCGGAGCGCCCCCTCGGCGTGCCACCTCTGCGCGCCGGCCTCGGCGATCGCGGCGGTGTCGGTGTGCACCGGCGCGACGGGGGCGCGCAGCGCCATGGTGAGCGCGTCCCGGTAGAAGCCGGCCAGGTCGACCAGCGCCCGGTCCAACGCGTCGCGCTGCGCCCGGGTCGCCCGCGACTTCTGCCGCCGCTCCAGGTCCTTCAGCTGCCCGGCGGCGCCCCGCATCGCACCGGCGGCGCCCCGGCCCGGATCGCGGTGAACACGGCCATCGGGCTGCTCTTCCTGTTCACCCTGCCGAACGTGGTGCGCG
>NZ_JBFAMU010000912.1:0-1068 GCF_040656655.1 Micromonospora sp. NPDC049799 | reverse complement strand
AGTTTGTTGTTTCATTAGTTGTGGTTTTCCTACATCCCGATGGGGTGGTGACTACGCCGGGGCTAACAACCCACCCCCACCCGGGGGGCCAGATCGCGGCCGCCGGGCCCACCGCCGTGCTGGCCGGCGGCCGGGTCGACCCGGAGTCGGTCTTCCCGTCCCGACTGGTCCGCCGGGTGAGCGCCTGACCGGCGGGACGGGGGTTGGGTGCGGCTGATCGGCCGGGTGAGCGCCGGGCCCGCCCGCCGGGACGGGGGTTGGGTGTCCCCGGGGCGGGTAACCGCCGGCCGTCCGCACCGCCGACCCGAGGACCGCCCGTGACCGAACCCGCCCCGCCCCACCGCGCACCGGAGGAGAATCCCCGGCACGGCCGGCTCACCGCCCGGCCGGCACCGCCGACCGCGCGGGCCGGCACCGGGATCCAGTCGCTGACCGACGCCGAGGGCGGTCCACTGGCGATGACGTACGCGCCGGAGCCCGCCGACGGCTCGCCGTACCGCCTCGTGCTGCTGCTGCACGGGGCCGGCGGCTCGGCCCGGCAGGGTCTGGACCTGCTGCTGCCGGTGGCCGACGCGCACCGCCTGCTGCTGGTCGCCCCGCAGGCCGCCGCGGGCAGTTGGGACCTGATCGTCGAGGGCTTCGGGGTGGACGTACGCCGGATCGACGGGCTGCTCGCCGGTGTGTTCTCCGGACATCCCGTCAACCGGGTCGTGTTCGGCGGGTTCTCCGACGGCGCGTCGTACGCCCTCTCGCTGGGCCTGACCAACGGCGACCTGGTCGACGCGGTCGTGGCCTTCTCGCCCGGCTTCGCCGCGCCCCTGGTCACGCACGGCAAGCCCCGGGTGTACGTCGCGCACGGCACGGACGACCCGGTGCTGCCGGTGGACGTGTGCAGCCGTCGGCTGGTGCCCCGGCTGCGCGCGCTCGACTACGACGTGACGTACCAGGAGTTCCCGGGCGGCCACGAGGTGCCGGCCGAGGTCCGGCTGGCGCGGCGAGCACCGCCCGCAGTTCCCCCGCCGCGTCCTCGCCGGTGCCGAGGCCGGACCCGCAGACCCAGGCCTGCAC
>NZ_JBFAMU010000911.1:0-1074 GCF_040656655.1 Micromonospora sp. NPDC049799 | reverse complement strand
GCCGGAGGTGGAACCAGCGGCAGCGTGGCGAGGCGTACGCCGGGCAGCACCTCGGCAAGGATCGTCTCCCCGGTGACCAGGTCGCCCACCGGAAGTAGGCGGTCCGGCCGGTTGCGATCGTCGGCCTCCCCGCCGGAGTAGCCGGCCACCTCCAGCCGCATCCGCAGCCAGCCCCGGACCCGCCACAGCAGCGGCCAGGTCACCCCGACGGTCTGCACCCGGTCCAGTGGCACCGTCTGGGCGCGGGTCTCCAGCAGCCCGTTGCGGATCCGGAGCGTCCCGGCGTCCCGGGCCAGCCGGAAGTTCCAGTCGTCCAGCACCCGGCGCACCGGTTGCAGCAGTACGCCGGCCATCGCGGTGAGCGTGCTGGCCACCGCGATGAACGACCAGGAGCCCTGGGAGAGGAACTGGACCACCACGAACGCCACGCCGAACGGGATCAGGAACGCCTGCGGGGTGAGCAGTTGGCTGATGAGCAGGTCACGGTTGTTGACCGCGTGCACTGGCCGGCCGGGCGGCACGGGGGCCTCCGCGGTGCCCGTCGGCCCGCCCGGGGACGGCTCGGCTCCGACCGGTGGCCTCCGCCCGGCGAGATCCAGCAGCCGTTGGCGCAGCGCCGTCGCCTCGGCCACGCTGAGGTACGCCAGCGGCGCCTCGGTCTTGCCCCCGCCGACCACCTCCAGCCGCAGCTCGGCCAGGCCGGTGAGCTGGGCGAGCAGCGGCCGGACCACCTCGACGGCCTGGAGCCGCTCCAACGGGATCGCCCGGGTACGCCGCCAGAGCAGGCCCTCGTACACCCGCAGTTCCCGGCCGACCACGTGGTAGCCGGTGTTGTACCAGCTCACCACCGCCAGCACGGTGGCGCCCAGGGCCAGCACGGCGGCCATCACCGCGAACCAGCCGAAGCCGACCCGGGACAGCGTCGACCAGGACAGGCCGGCGATGACCACCACCAGTGACTTGGCCCCGTGCAGGGCCGGACTCAACGGGTGCAGCCGTTGCCGGGGCTCGGCCCCGCCCGGCCCTCCCGCACCCGGCGCTCCGGCGTCGGGTGGTCCGGAACCGGGCCAGGGC
>NZ_JBFAMU010000910.1:0-1086 GCF_040656655.1 Micromonospora sp. NPDC049799 | reverse complement strand
GGACAGGTCGGCGGCGAGGGCGGGGCCGGCCGGTACGGCGACGGCCGTTCCGACCAGCGCCGCGATGACGGCGAGGTGCAGGGGTGTGTTGCGGGACACGCGCTACCTCCGAGAGGGACGGGTGGGTGGGGTGCGGTGCGGTGGTGCTCGGGCTGGCGGACCGCCCCCGCGGCGGTCCGTGGGCTCAGTGGGCGTCGCTCACGGCTGCGCGGCTGGCGTCGTACGCCCGGAGGGTCTGCTCGTCTGGGGGGTAGGTGCCGCGCAGCGGGGCGCCGAGGGCGACCCGCTGCTGGAGGAACTCCTCCAACCGCTCCTGCTCGCGGGCCGGCTGGGCGATCACCGGCACCAGGTGGCGCGGGACGCAGACCACGCCGTCGCCGTCGCCGACCAGCACGTCGCCCGGGTAGACGGGCACCCCGGCGCAGCCGATCGGCACCTGGAGGTCGACGGCGTGGTGCTGGGCGAGGTTCGTCATCGCCGCGGCGCCGGCGGCGAAGACGGGCAGCCGCAGCTCCCCGATGCCCTCGATGTCCCGCAGGGTGCCGTCGGTGACGACACCGGAGGCGCCCCGCGCGGCCAGGCGGGTCAGCAGGATGTGCCCGGCGGACGCGGCGCGGCCCTGTCCCCGGCAGTCCATCACCAGCACCTGCCCGGGGTGCACGGACTCGACGGCCAGCCGCTGCGGGTGGTCGTAGTCGGCGAAGACGTCGAGGGTGTCGATGTCCTCCCGCGCCGGGATGTAGCGCAGGGTGAACGCCTCACCGAGCAGCCGCGGGGCGTGCGGGCTGACGCAGCGCAGCCCGGCCAGGTACGTGTTGCGCAGGCCGAACTTGAACAGCTGGGTGGTGATGGTGGCGGTGCTGGCCGCGCCCAGGGCGGCGAGGTCGGCCGGGTCGAGGGGAGCGGGGGTGTGCTCGGTCATGTCTGCTGGCCTTCGGTCGGAGCGGTGTCGAGGACCGGGTCGGTCCCCGGGGGTCGTGCCTGGACGGAGAGGCCCCCGTCCACGGTGAGCACCTGGCCGACTACATCACCGGCCAGGTGCGACGCTGCGCGCCCAGCTGCGGGTGGCGGGTCGCAACCGGCCGT
>NZ_JBFAMU010000909.1:0-1089 GCF_040656655.1 Micromonospora sp. NPDC049799 | reverse complement strand
CCGACCGGGCCGAGGCGATCGCACGCGCGAGAACGGCCGTGGCCCAGTTCCAGCTGGTAGGCCCGAAGAACAACCTCCTGCTGCTGCGCCTCGCGCTGATCGCGGTCGGCATCCACCTCGCGCTGCTGCTGCGCCGGCCCGAGTCGGTGGTGGTGCTGCAGATCCTCGTCTGGCCGGTCGGGTTCACCTCCAACGCGTTCGTCGCACCGGAGACCATGCCCGGCGCTCTGGGCGCGCTGGCCGCCTGGAATCCGCTGTCGGCGACCGTCGCGGCCTGCCGGGAGCTGTTCGGCAACCCCGGCTGGGGTGGGGAGTCGTTCGCCGCGCAGCACGCCACGACCCTGGCGGTGGTGTGGCCCCTGCTGCTGATCGCGGTGTTCCTGCCCCTGTCCGTGCGCCGCTACCGACGCCTGGCCAGCTGACCGGGACCCGGCAGCGGTCGCACCGCTACCGTGACGGCACCGTCGAATCCGCCCGGAAGGTGCGCCACCATGACCCAGCCCCACGCCCACGGGATGCTCGACGTCGGCGACGGCCAGCAGGTGTACTGGGAGACCTGCGGCAACCCCGACGGCAAACCGGCCGTGGTGCTGCACGGCGGCCCCGGTTCCGGCTGCACACCCGGCTGGCTGACCCCGTTCGACCTGTCCCGCTACCGGGTGGTGCTGTTCGACCAGCGCGGCTGCGGGCGCAGTCGCCCGCACGTCGCCGACCCGAGCGTCGACCTGGCCACCAACACCACCGACCACCTGATCGCCGACGTCGAGCGGTTGCGGGCGCACCTGGGCGTGGACCGGTGGCTGGTGCTCGGCGCGTCCTGGGGCTCCACCCTCGGCCTGGCGTACGCGCAGCGGCACCCGGGGCGGGTGAGCGAGATGGTGCTGTTCAGCGTGGTGACCACCACCCGCCGGGAGGTCGAGTGGATCACCCGGGACATGGGTCGGCTGTTCCCCGCCGAGTGGGCCCGGTTCCGCGACGGCGTCCCGCCCGCCGACCGGGACGGGGACCTCGCCGCGGCGTACGCGCGACTGCTGCACCACCCCGACGCGGCCGTGCGGGAACGCGCGGCCCGCGACTGGTGCGCCAGGG
>NZ_JBFAMU010000908.1:0-1092 GCF_040656655.1 Micromonospora sp. NPDC049799 | reverse complement strand
GACCTCGCCGCCGCGATCGCCGCCCCGGCGGACGCCGACCGGGAGGCCGCCGCCCAGCGCCGGATCGCCGGGTGGTTCTTCGCCCTGCTCGCCGGCGCCCAGGTGCTGCTCGCGGTGGCGGCCCTGCCGATGCTGCGCCGCGCGCGCCGGCACGCCGGCCCGTACGGCCCGGAGCCGGTGTCCGGGCGGATCGTGGCGGTGGTGGAACTGCTGCTGATCGCCGCGGCGCTGGCCGTTCCGTCGGCCCTCCTCGCCGACCTGGTGCCATGGTGGCGCGGTGAGCACGCCGGGGTGTTGTTCGCCGGCACCACGATGGTGCTGGTGGTCGGGGCGACGGTGCTGGTACGCCTCGCACCCGGCTACGCGAGCACCCTCGGGCCGCTCGGCGCGGTCGCCGGCCTGACCACGCTGACCGTGGGCGCGGACGTGCTCACCGGCGCCCGTCTCCAACTCAACGGCGTCGCCGGCTACTCCGCCCTGGAGGGCGGGCGGTACGCGGGCCTGGGCACCGTCGGGCTCGGGGTGTTCGTCGCCGGCGCGCTGCTGACCGCGGGGTGGCTGGCCCAGCGGGTCCACCGGTCCTGGCGGCCGATCGTGATGGTGGCGGTCGGTGGGGCGGCCGTGGTGGTGGTCGGCAGTCCCTACCTCGGTGCCGACTCGATCGGGGCGATCGGGCTCACCGCCGGGGTGAGCGTCGCGGCGGCGATCAGCGCCGGCGGCTGGCTGACGGTCAGCCGGCTCGCCTGGGCGACGATGGCCGGGCTGGCGGTGACCATCGGTTTCGCGGTGCTGGATGTGCGCCGCCCACCCGTCGAGCGGGGCAGCCTCGGGCGGTTCCTGGCGGCGGTGGGTGACGGCACCGGTGGGCTCACCGTGCACCGCTCCGGCTCCGCGAACGTTGAGACGCTGGTGAACAGCCCGCTGACCGTGCTGGCCCTGGCCGGCGCGCTGCTGGTCTGGTTCGCCCTGCTCCAGCCGTGGGGCGGTCTGATGCGGCTGTTCGGCATCTACCCGGCGGTGCGGGCCGCGATGGCCGGCACGGCGGTCGCGGCGGGCCTCGGCGGGGTGCTGGGCGGCGCGGCGCTGGACGTC
>NZ_JBFAMU010000907.1:0-1093 GCF_040656655.1 Micromonospora sp. NPDC049799 | reverse complement strand
GGCCGCCCGCGAGCGCCGGCCGGTGGTCGCCCTGGTGTCCGGAGGGGCGGGAGCCGGCAAGACGGCACTGGCGGAGGCGCTCACCCGGCGACTGGCCGCCGACGGGTGGACCACCGCGTGGGGGCGCAGCCCGGAGTACGAGGGCGCTCCCGTGGACCCGCCGTGGTCGCAGGTCGTCGGGGCGCTGACCCCCGGTGACCTCCCGGTGCGGGCCTCGGCCCCGGGCGAGGACCCGGCGGTGGCCCGGTTCCACCGGCACCGTGCCGCCGCCGCCCTGCTCACGTCGGTGGCCGCCCGGGGGCCCGTGCTGCTGGTCCTCGACGACCTGCACCGGGCCGACGAGGACACGCTCGACCTGCTGACCGCCCTGGTCGCGGAGTCCCGCCCGGTCACCGGTCCGGTGCTCGTCGTCGGCCTCTACCGCGCCACCGACATCACCGGCGCGCTGACCGCCGCCCTGGCCCGCCTCGCCCGGGTGGAACCCACGCGGATCTACGTCGAGGGGCTGGACGAGCCCGCGACCGGCGCGCTCGCCCGCTCCGTCACGGGCGGGGACCTGGACCCGCCGACCGTACGTCTGCTGCACCGCCGCAGCGGCGGCAACCCGTTCTTCGTCCGGGAACTGGCACGGCTGCTCGCCGCCGAGGGACCAGCGGCGCTGGAGACCGTGCCGGCGGGCGTGCGGGACGTCGTCCGGCACCGCCTGTCGTACCTTCCCGACGGCGTGCGGCGGGTGCTGGAGTCGGCGGCCGTCCTCGGCCGGTACGTCGACGCGGAAGCGCTCGCCGCCATGGTCGGCGACGACGCGACCGTGCTCGACACGCTGGACGCCGCGGTGCACGGCGGATTTCTGACCGAGCGGGGCACGGAGGGCCGGCTGCGGTTCGCGCACGTCCTGGTCCGGGACACGCTGTACGGGGACCTGTCGCCGCCGCGCCGGGCCCACTGGCACGCCGCCGCCGGTGACGCCCTCGAACGGCTGCGTCCCGACGACGTGGCCGCGCTCGCGCACCACTTCACCCGCGTCGGAACACGCGCCGCCGCACCGCGCGCCGTCCGCTACGCCACCGCCGCCGCCGAGCAGGCCGAACGC
>NZ_JBFAMU010000906.1:0-1096 GCF_040656655.1 Micromonospora sp. NPDC049799 | reverse complement strand
CCGGCGCACCAGGTCGTACGCGGACACGGCGTCGGGCAGCCGCGACTCCCGCAGCAGCGAGGCGAGGGTGGCCGCGTCCTCGAAGGCGAGGCAGGAGCCCTGCCCCAGGTGCGGCGGCATGGCGTGCGCGGCGTCGCCGAGCAGCACCACGCCACCCGGGCCGGCCGGGAAGCCGTACGACCGGGGCAGCGGCCGCAGCTCGCGGATCTCCTGCTGGACGACGTCGGCGGGGTCGGTCGCGTCGAGCAGGTCCGCGATCGGGGCGGGCCAGCCGGCGTACCAGCGCTTGAGCAGGGCCAGCTGCGTCTCCGGGGACTCCGGACGGGGTGCCCCCGCCGCGGTGGCCACCCAGTAGATGCCGCCCCGGGTGGACGCACCGGACGAGCCGCGCTCGCCCAGCGACGCCGCCACGAACCGGTAGCCGGCGCCGAGGACCTCGCCGGCCGGTGGCGCACCGGCCGGCAGCCGGGGTGCCCGGTACCAGGGGATCACCGCCCGCCAGGCGGCGGAACCGGAGCTGACCACGGTCGCCTCCGGCGCGAGCTGCCGCCGGACCGCACTGTCGATGCCGTCCGCGCCGACGACCAGGTCGGCTTCCAGGACGTGGCGTCCGTCGCTGACCGACGGGCGCTGCCCGGGCTCGGCGCGTACCGTCCGCACCGTCACCCCGGTCCGCAGCTCGACCCCGTCGCCGAGGCCCGCGATCAGCACGTCGTGCAGGTCCTCCCGGTGCACGACGACCGGCATCCGGTCGGCCGAGGTGGGTCGGGGCTGCACGAGCCGGTGGCCGTCCGGCCGGCGGACCCCGCCGTCGGGCAGCGGGGTGGCGATCGCCTCCAGGCCGGCGCCCAGGCCGAGGGCACGCAGTGCGCGTACCCCGTTGGGCCAGAGCACCACGGCCGTCGGCTCCGGGCGGACCCGGTCGGCGCGTTCCAGGAGGGTGACCCGCCAGCCGGACCGGGCCAGCGCGCCGGCGACCGCCAGGCCACCGATTCCCGCGCCCACCACCACCGCGCTCCGCATGTGGGCCCCTCGCTCAGCTTTCGCGGTCGGCGGGCCGGGATCCGCCGGCGTCCGCCGCCGCGGTGCCGGTCCG
>NZ_JBFAMU010000905.1:0-1099 GCF_040656655.1 Micromonospora sp. NPDC049799 | reverse complement strand
GTCCCTTTTCGGGAGAAGTGCTGCGTCGCAGGTCACAGGTCGTCTCCGTCCCCGTCGAAGCCGTCTGCCGAGGGCGCCCGGCCTCGGCGGCCCGTCGGGTCAGTGCGGCGAGCGCGTCGGGACTGGCGTCGACCACGGTGACGCGGTGCCCGGCGTGGGCCAGCGGTACGGCGAAGCCGCCGGTGCCGCCACCCACGTCGAGCACGGTCAACGGGGTGTCCCCACGGCGGTCCAGTTCGGCGCGCAGCACCGACCAGATCACGGCGGTACGGGGGGTCAGCGGCGGCCCGGCGAGGCGGCCTCGGGTCTGCTCCACCCCGACGAGCCTAGTCACCTGGTCCAGACCCGCCGGTGACCCGCCCGCCGGGCGGTCAGGCCTCGCCCTCGGCGCCGTTCTCCTCGGCGCGGGAGCGCAGGGCGTTGGCGACCGGGCCCTCGGTGACCTCGTACTCCCGAGGCTCGGTGTGGTGGCCCGGCACCCAGCCGGCGCCGAGTCGGGTCCGGCGGGAGTTGGCCACCCCGCCGCGGTACGCGTGATTACCGGTCATCGGTTCGTTCCCCCTCGTGCGCGCGGGCGACTCTGCCCGTGCGGGCTGCAAGTCTCCCGCTGGGCGGGACGGAAAACCGTAATGTGGATCACTCCGGCTCTCACCGGAAGTCGCGCGAGGCGGGGCTGACCGGCGGCTCGATCGCCTCCAGCCGGTCGGCGGTGAGATTGATCACTCCCTCGTGGCGCTGCAACAGGCCCCGCACCACCAGCGCGGCGCTGGTGCGGGCCACCCGCCGGTACCGCTGCCACAGGCCCGGTGAGCAGGTGACGTTGAGCATCCCGGTCTCGTCCTCCAGGTTCAGGAAGGTGACGCCACCGGCGGTCGCCGGGCGCTGCCGGTGCGTGACGATCCCTCCGACCTGGATCCGCCGGCCCGGCTCCACCCGGCCGAGCCGGGCGATCGGGACCGCGCCCAGGGCATCCAGCTGCGGCCGGATGAACCGGGCCGGGTGGCTCTCCGGCGACAACCCGGTCGCCGACGTGTGGGCGACCGGGTGCGCGAGCTGCTCGCCGGTCTTGGCTACCGGTGGCCGCGGCAGGCACTGCGCC
>NZ_JBFAMU010000904.1:0-1103 GCF_040656655.1 Micromonospora sp. NPDC049799 | reverse complement strand
ACCAGCGGAGAGTCTGTCCCTTCACGAGGCTCTTCCGTTATGGGGGCCGGCGGCGCGCTCGCGGCCGTGGTCGGTGCGACCTTCGGCGCGGGGCTGGACTTCGGCTGGATCACCGGCCTCGCCCAGGGCGGCGACGTGATCGCGTGGACCTCACCGCCGACCGCGGTCGGGCAGACCGTCGGGTACCTGGTGCTGCCGTTCGGCTGGCACGTCGACGCCCTCCCGGTGACCCGGGGCATCGGCATGGCGGTGCTCGCGCTGCTGCTGGTGTGGCTCTGGTGGCGGGCGCGGACCCGCGAGCCGCTGTGGCACGCCGGCCTGGCGCTGACCGCCACGGTGGCGATGGCCCCACTGTTCCACCCCTGGTACTGGATGTGGCCCCTCGCCGTGCTCGCGGCCACCGCGCGGCGCACCGGCTGGTTCGCGCTGGTCACGCTGGTCTCCTCGTTCCTGCTGCTGCCGGACGGCACCGGCCTGGCCCGGTACACGAAGACCGCCGGCGCGCCGCTGATGACGCTGTTGGTCATCGTGGTGACGGTCCGCTTGGTACGGTCGGCCCGGGCCCGCCGCCGGCCGGCCACCGTCGAGGCGGGAGACGCGCACCGGTGATCCGACCCGGTACGCCGGTGACGCACCCGGACGCGCCGGAGACACCACCCAGGGCCGCCGGCCTCGCCCGCTGGGCCGGGCTGGCGGGCGCGGCGCTGCTCGCCGTCGCCGGGTACGTCGGCGGTGCGCTGCCCGGTGCCACGGCGACCAAGGTGTGGAACTCCGGGGACGGCCCGCTGACCGTGGCGCTGTGGCTGGCCGGCACGCTGCTGCTGACCGGGGCCTGGTGGGCGCTGCGCCGGGGCGCGCCATCGACCCGGTGGGCGTACCTGACCGCCGGGCTGTGGACGGCGCCGATGCTGGTCGCCCCGCCCCTGGGCAGCCGGGACGTCTACTCGTACGCGTGCCAGGGCTGGGCGTACGCGAACGGCGTCGACCCGTACGCGACCGGGGTGGCCGGGCCACGTTGCGGGCGGTCGCCATCCACGGACGGGTGGACGGCCGCACCTCCTTCAGCGCCCGCTCCAGGTCCCGCTGCTCGATCATCCGCACCT
>NZ_JBFAMU010000903.1:0-1116 GCF_040656655.1 Micromonospora sp. NPDC049799 | reverse complement strand
GGTCGGCCGGCACGCCGGCCGCCAGCAGCGAGCCGAGCAACCCGGCCAGCACGTCGCCGGTGCCCCCGGTGGCCAGCGCCGGGGTGCCGGTCGGATTGACGTACGCCCGGCCGTCCGGCGTGCCGACCACCGTGCGGTCCCCCTTGAGCAGCACCACCGCGTTCATCCAGGCGGCCAGCCGCAGCGTGGCGGCGACCCGGTCGGCGCCCGGCATCTCCCCGCACAGCCGGGTGAACTCCCGGTCGTGCGGCGTCACCACGATCGGGGCGTCCCGCCCGCGGAGCCGGTCGGCGAGGGAACCGTCGACCAGCAGGGTCAGCGCGTCCGCGTCGAGCACCACCGGCACCGGCGCGGCGAGCACCGCCCGCAGTTCCCCCGCCGCGTCCTCGCCGGTGCCGAGGCCGGACCCGCAGACCCAGGCCTGCACCCGGCCGGCGTCGGCGACCCGGTCGGTGGCGATCACCGAGGGGTGGTGGTGCACCACGTCGGCCCGGGCCGACCCCGCGTAGCGGACCATGCCGGTGGGGCCGGCCAGCGCACCGCCGACGGAGAGGATCGCCGCCCCCGGGTACGTCGCCGACCCCGTCGCGACTCCCACCACGCCCCGCGTGTACTTCTCCGACGCCGAGCCCAGCCGGGGCCACCAGTCGACCACGTCGGACCACTCGGTCACCCGCAGCGCGGGGCTGCCCCGCAGCCACGGCGCCAACCCGATGTCGACCAGCTCGACCTCGCCGGCGAGGGCGGCGGCCGGTCCGACCACCAGCGCCGGCTTCAACGCGCCGAACGCCACCGTCACGTCGGCGCGTACGGCGGTCGGGCGGCCCGACGCGGACAGCGGCACGTGGCCGGTGTCCACCGCGACGCCGCTCGGCACGTCGACGGCCACCACGGTCGCCCGGCCGCCGTCACGGCCACGCAGGTCATCGAGACCGGTCGCCAACCGGTCGGCGGCCTCGCGCAGGCCGCCGGTGCCGCCGATACCGACGATGCCGTCCACCACCAGGTCGACCACGGTCGGCGGCTCTCCGACGACCCGTCCCCCGGCGGCACGCAGCGCGGCCAGCCCCTCGGCGTGCGCCCGGCCGGGCGTCAGCAGCAGAGCCGACACGGCCG
>NZ_JBFAMU010000902.1:0-1118 GCF_040656655.1 Micromonospora sp. NPDC049799 | reverse complement strand
CGCCAGGCCGGTGGCCAGCTCCGGCACTCCCACGCCGCCGTGCACCGCCAGCAGCAGGGCCGTGCCGGCGCGCCGGGCGGCGTCCAGACCGGCGTCGGCGCAGGCGGCGTCGACGGCTTCGGCGAGTTCGGCGGCCAGGTCGCCGACGTCGGGCAGGGTGGCCGCGGCGTCGACCCGGCGGGGCCCGGTGTCGAAGCGACCCACCGGCCCGAAGGCCGGCGTCCCGGCGAGCACGCCCGCCAGCTGCGCCCCGGCTCCCCGGCCGAGGGCACTCGTCGCGTGGACACCAGTGAGCTGGACGCGCCCCCGCTCAGCCATCTGCGGGATCGGTCAGGGAGGTCCGGAAGACCGCCAGGGCGTCGTCGACGGTCCGGACACCGGCGAGCTGGTCGTCGGTGAGGTCGAGCCGCCGGTCGTAACGCTGCTCGACCAGGTGCACCAGCCAGGCCAGCTCCATCGAGCCGATCCGGTCGGGCACCGTGGCGGCGGGTCGCGCGCTCAGTTCGGCGAGCATGGTCACCAGGTCAGCTCGCCCCAGGTCGGGCTGACCGGCCATCAGGAGCGGTCGCTCGTCGCCCCGGCGACCCGGTCGGCGACCATGGTGGTGAACTCGCCGACCGTCATCAGGGCCAGCTTCTCGGACTCGTCCTCGGCGAAGGTGAGCCCGTACCGGTCCTCGACCCGGACGGAGAGGTCGGCCAGTGCGAGGGATTCCAGGTCCACCCCGGACGGACCGAGGGTGGTGTCGTCGTCGATGTCCTCCACGTCGTAGTTCATGTCGGCGAGCTGCTCGATGACGAAGGCGCGGACCTCGGCTCTCATGGTTAACCTCTTTCCGTGAGCCAACTACCGGTGCCCGGTCGGGACACCGTGTACGTGTGCGTCGGTCGGTACGCCGGCGGTCGGCCGGCCCCGTCCGGGCCGCTGCTGCGGCGGTTGGGTGTCGCCCTGCTCGGCGCCCCGGCGGATCGGTTGGTGGTGGAGCACCGGCCCGGTGGGAGCCCCGTCGTCCGGGTCGGCGGACCGTCCGACGGCGACCCGTCCACCGGGCCGGTCGTCCTGCCGGTCAGCGTCAGCCGCACGGACGGGTTCGTGGTGGCGGCCGCGCGACCGGGCGG
>NZ_JBFAMU010000901.1:0-1121 GCF_040656655.1 Micromonospora sp. NPDC049799 | reverse complement strand
GCGGCGGCCTCCGCCGGGTCCCGCGCTGCGCCCCTCGCCCAGCTCCAGCCGGCGCACCGTGTCGCGGGTGTAGCGCAGCAGCTCCGGGTGCACGTCGTGCTTGCGGGCCGCGTCGGCGTCGTGGAACAGGTCGAACATGCGCTTGCCGACGAGCATGTGCTGCCACAGCGGCACCGGCCGGTGCTCGCTGACCACGACCGTCGTCTCGCCGCGCACGGTGACCAGCCAGTCGGCGAACTCCTCGGCGTTGGAGACGGTCGCCGACAGCGAGACGAGGGTGACCGAGGCCGGCAGGTGGATGATCACCTCTTCCCACACGCCGCCCCGGAACCGGTCGGCAAGGTAGTGCACCTCGTCCATCACCACGTACGCCAGGCCCTGAAGGGTGGACGAGCCGGCGTAGAGCATGTTGCGCAGCACCTCGGTGGTCATCACCACCACGGGGGCGTCGCCGTTGATGGCGTTGTCGCCGGTGAGCAGCCCGACGTGCTCGGCGCCGTACCGGTCGACCAGGTCGTGGTACTTCTGGTTGGACAGCGCCTTGATCGGCGTGGTGTAGAAGCACTTGCGCCGCCCCGGCTGGGCGCCGTCGGGTGCAGCCGGGGCACCCCGCAGGGCCAGGTGTACGGCGAACTCGCCGACCACCGTCTTGCCGGCTCCGGTCGGGGCGCACACCAGCACGCCGCTGCCCCGCTCCAGGGCCTGGCACGCCTCGCGCTGGAAGTCGTCCAGATCGAACCCCAGATCCAGGGCGAACTCGTCCAGCGCCGGGAACTGGGAGGCCTGCGCGGCCCGGCGGCGCGCCGCGGCGTACCGCTCGGCGGGACTCGACATGTGACCAAGATTAGTGCGTGCGGTGCCGGGACACCCGACAAGGCCGTCCAGTCCGGCCCGTCCGGGGCGGTCGGTAGGGTGCACGACGTGCCGGAACCGACCGAGAAGTCCCAGACACCCGCCCCGGGCTGCGCCGACCTCGCGTCCGGCGCGCGGGCGTCCCGCCGGACCGTGGAGGGTGTGCTCCTCGACTTCCACGGCACCCTCGCCCAGGTGGAGGACTCCCGGGCGTGGGTGACCGCGGCGGCGGCGGCCTGCGGGGCGGAGCTGGAGCGGGCGCGGGCGAC
>NZ_JBFAMU010000900.1:0-1121 GCF_040656655.1 Micromonospora sp. NPDC049799 | reverse complement strand
GCGCCAGCAGCTCGCGGTACGACCCGCGCTGGGCCAGCCGGATCGCGGAGCCGAGCACCGCCCGCCCCGGCGGTGCGTCGCCCAGGCCGGCGATCTGCGCCTCGTACGACATGAGGCCGACCAGCCGGAAGCCGGGGCGGCCGGCGACGGCGGCGGCGGCGAGGGCCCCGGCGGCCCGGGCGCTGTGCACCGGTGAGCGGCGGACCCCGACGTGCACCCGCCCGCGCAGTGGCCGCCACGAGGCGTCCAGGTCGAGGCAGATCCGCAGCTCCGCCCGTCGCCCCGGTGGCACCGTGGCGTCGACGAGGTCGAGCTGGTCGGTGCCGTCCACCATCAGGGTCACGGCTGCGGCGAGGGCCGGGTCGGCGGCCAGTTCGGCGATGGCCGACCGATCGGCGGTGGGGTACGCCACCAGGGCGTCGTCGGTCACGCCACCCCGGACCAGCCAGATCGCCTCGGGGAGGGTGAACGCCATCACGCCGTGCCAGCCGGGCCGGCCCAACGCGCGGCGGATCAGGTCCCGGCTGCGGACCGACTTGCTCGCGATCCGCAGCGGCTTGCCGGCGGCGCGGTCGACCAGCGCCGTCGCGTTGGCGTCGAACGCCCCGAGGTCGACCACCGCGTACGGCGGGTCGAGGTGTGCGGTCGCCCGGTCGAGTCGATCGCGAATTATGTCACTTTCGGTGGCCACGGTCTGCACGCTAACTGTCCGGCGGTCAATGCGAAATACCCTCGCTTCTGTCCGGGCTGCGGGCGGTGGTCGCGGCGGCCTAGGCTCGGCGAGCAGGAGAATGTCGCGGCGGAGAAGCGTCCCGCCGGGTCTAGAGTGTTGCACCGGGAATGCCCAGCGATGGGCCGCCACGTGGAGGTACGGCCATCGAAAGCCAGCAGAACGGCGAGTCGCCCGGCGTGTCGCCGTCCCGAAACCAGCCCGGCGGGCCCACGTCCGGCGACCAGCCTGCCGCGTCCACGTCCGGTGCCGCCACGGGCGCCAACCAGCCCGGCGGGCAGCCCGACCACTCCGGTTACGCGGCGATCCGCTCGGTTCTGCGGATCCGACCGTTCCGCCGGCTCTGGATCGTCCTCGGCGCCGCCTCCTTCGGCGACTGGTTCGGCCTCCT
>NZ_JBFAMU010000899.1:0-1122 GCF_040656655.1 Micromonospora sp. NPDC049799 | reverse complement strand
ACCACGTTGCCGTACCGCCGGCCGCGCAGCATCCGCCGGTCGGCGACCAGGCACACGTCGCCGAAGACGGCCCGCAGGGTCGCCACCTGCACCCGGGCGAAGACCAGCGGGGGCAGGTCGGTCACGTTCACCAGGTACACGCCGTCGGGGCGCAGGGTGCGGGCCACCTCGGTCACGAACTCGACGCCGGCGACGTGCGCCGGCATCCGGGCGGCCCGGTAGATGTCGGCGAGCACCAGGTCGTACCGGCCGGTGGGGGCGGCGGTGACCGCCGCGCGGGCGTCGGCGACCTGCACGGTCACGTCGCCGGACAGGGCGGGCAGCTCACGGGCCACCAGGTCGACGACCGTGGGGTCCCGCTCGACCACCCGTTGGTGCGACCCGGGCCGGGTCGCGGTCAGGTAGCGAGGGAGAGTCAACGCGCCGCCGCCCAGGTGCAGGACCTCCAGGGGCCGACCGGCCGGCGCCACGAGGTCCGCGACGGCGGCCATCCGCCGGACGTACTCGAAGTGCAGGTGCCGGGGGTCGGCGAGGTCCACGTAGGACTGTTCGACACCGTCGGCGAGCAGCAGGCGCCCGGTCGGGCGGGCTGGGTCGGCGACCAGCTGCAGCCGTTCGTCGGCGCGGTCCATGCGGGGCACGCTAGACCATCACGCGTCGGCGGCGGGCCGGTGGGCGTACACCCACCGGCCCGCCGAACGCTGTCGGGAAGGTGCGGGTCAGCCGCTCGCCATCCCGGCGCCCGCCTCGTCGATCGCGTCGTCGATCGTGTGGGCCAGGTCGACGTCCTGGGCGGTCACCGCACCGGCCTGCCGGGACCGTACGGTCAGCACGGCGGTCGTCGCGTCGGGCCGGCCGATGCGCGGACCGCGACCGGTCTCCACCCGGAGCCGGTCCAGCCGGTCGAGGACCCGGTCCAGGTTGTCCGGCGGCAGTTCGACCGTCCGCGTGAGCGCCTGCCCGTCGCCCGACCAGTACGGCAACCCGTTCAGCGCCTCGTTGAGCTCGTCGCCGCGCAGCGGCGGGGTCCGGCTGGCCTCCACGAGATGGCCTACGACTGGCGAGCCGACCGGGTCGGAGCGGCCCTCACCGGCCGCAATCCCACGGTCCTTCGACGCCTCA
>NZ_JBFAMU010000898.1:0-1122 GCF_040656655.1 Micromonospora sp. NPDC049799 | reverse complement strand
ACCAAGCGTCGTCGTACCTGATCGAGGCGCGATCTGGGTTCGCTGACAATGCATGGTCCTACGTCATTGGACCCGAAGAAGTCGTCAGGAGTCGGAGCGAGATCGAGCTGGATTGGCCGGGGGGAATTGCTGTCGTGGGGGCCGGCAGCATCGAAGATATAGCCGGCATTGTTCGGCTTCTCATGGGGGAGCCTCGATAAAACCTTCCTTGCCGAACGAATAAGCGCGCAGGAAACGATGTTGCCATCTCGTCTGCCGCCGACCCACACCATGGTGGAGCGGGCCAGGGCCAGGGTGACAAGGTGGAGCGCCCTACCGGACGAGTCTCAATGGTGGCTGTCAAGCGTCCCTGCGGTGGCGGGTCTCCTCGGTCGGGCAGGCATGTTCCTGCCCGGGGTTCTCGGTCGGGTCAAGGCTCGCCGAAGGCGACCGCGTAGCGGCTTGGCCTTGACCTGGCCGGGGTTCTCGGGCAGCCCCTTGGGGTGGCCGGGCGAGGAGACCCGTTGCGGTCTCTGAGGGAGGGTCGGGGTGCGGGGCAGCGCCCCGCCGCCCTTGCGGGATGGCAGGTATTCGGTTGGCGGGGTCAGTGCCCGCTGGTCTGGGCTGAAGTCAGGGTTGAGTACCGTGCCGTGCCGCGAAGTGCAGGAAGTCTGGTGCTCCCAGGGTCGGGTCGTCGGCGTCGTGGTAGTGGAACCACACCTCGTCGCTGCATCGGCCGTCGATGGCGGGGAAGCACCAGTAGTCGCCTGTGCCGACAGGAGCCACCGCGACGAACGACCCGTCCGGGAACTCGGCCTGGCTGACGGAGACGACGTCGTCGACATGGTGCGCGGACCCTGCTGTTGGTATGGGCAGCAGGTCGAGGAATCCGAAGGAGCCGCCCCCGTAACGCATCATGAATGCCTTGTACTGCGCGGGCAGGGTCGCGCCTAGCGCTCGCTCCGCCTCGGCGATCTCCTCCGCCGACGCGGTCAGCCCTTCGATCACCTTGAAGTCTTCGATTGCCTCGAAGCCGGATTGAGCCGTCCGGGCTCGTAGTGATTGGACGTGCTGGTCGAACTCCTCGAAGTCCATGCCGTCGATCATCTCCGACTCCTAGCCCGGTGTTGATGGGGCTGGTGG
>NZ_JBFAMU010000897.1:0-1123 GCF_040656655.1 Micromonospora sp. NPDC049799 | reverse complement strand
GGCGGCCTTCGCCGTGGTGACGGGCGCGGCGAGTCGTCCGGCGATGGTGGCGTACGCGACGGAGCCGTAGCGGTCGGCGAGCAGGGCGGGCGTGGCGAGGCTGGCGATGCCGAAGCCGAGCCCGAAGCCGATGACGGTGACGACTGCCCCGGCCCGGGTCGAGGCGGCGACGGGCATGGCGAGGACGGCGACGGCCTGGATCGCGAACACGGCGGCGACGACGGTGGTCACCGGGAGCCGGCGCCGGGCCCCGGTGAGGACGAGTCGTCCGGTGACCGACAGGATGCCGAGCAGGCCCGCCACGGTGGCGGCGACGGTGGCGGGATGGCCGCGGCTGACGAGGTAGCCGACGAGGTGGACGCCGATGGTGCTGGTGGCGGCGCCGTGCGCGACGAGGGTGGCGGCGAGGATCCAGAACCGAGGGTCGTGCAGGGCGGTGCGCGCCGCCGCGACCTGGCGTCGGGTGTGGTCGGTTCGCGCCGAGGGGGTGGGTGCCGTGGTGTGTGGGGGCCTGCGGATGGCGAGGGCGTGCAGGGGCACGGTCACCGCGCCGTGGACGGCGGCGAGCGCGAGCAGCGCGCCGCGCCAGCCGAGGTGGGCCACCAGGACACCGGTCAGGGGCATGAAGATGGTGCTGGCGAATCCGGCGACGACGGTGACGGCGAGCAGGGCGGTGGCCCGTCGGTCGGGGGTGAACCAGGAGACGATGACGGCGAAGGCGGGTTCGTAGAGCACCATCGCGCCGGTGATCCCGACGCCGATCATCACGGCGTACAGCTGCCCGATGGTCCGCACCTGCGACCAGGCGATCAGGAGCGCGGTGGCGGTGAGGGAGCCGGCGGTCATGAGAGCACGTCCACCGTGGCGGTCGAGCCACCGCCCGACGGGGATGGCCATGACGGCGCCGGCCAGGATGCTGGCGGTGAGCGCACCGGTGACCGCGGTGGTGGAGGCGCCGAGGTCGGTGGCCATGGGGGTCAACAGGACCGCGTAGGCGTAGTGGAGGGTGCCGTAGCCGACGGTCGAGGTGACGGCGAGGGCGGCGACGACGCGCCAACCGCGGTGCCCGCCGACCGTGAGGTCGGCGGGCACCGTCGTGGTGGCGGGCATCAGCTGCCGCAGC
>NZ_JBFAMU010000896.1:0-1136 GCF_040656655.1 Micromonospora sp. NPDC049799 | reverse complement strand
GGGCCGCCGACCAGCCGGCCGACACCGGGAACGGGCAGTGGGCGCAGCGACTCGGTGCGGCCATGGCGCGTACCTATCGGGCCGCGGACCGCGTCGCGGTGGCCGCGCCCAGCCTGCGTGACCTGGTGGTCGCCGCGGGCGCGGACCCGTCCCGGGTGGAGGTCGTGCTCAACTGGACCGACGAGCGGATCTTCCATCCGGCCCGGGCCAGCTCGGCGGCCCGCCGGCTCGTCCGCCGCGAGGGGCGCTGCGTGGTCATGCACGCCGGGACCATCGGCCCGCGGCAGGGGCTGGAGACGGCGGTCCGGGCGGCGGCCGCGCTGGACGCGACGATGGACCTGGTCCTGGTCGGGTCGGGGCCCGAGGAGCGGCGGGTGCGGGGGCTCGCCGCCGAGCTGGGTGCCGACAACGTGCGGTTCGTCGAGCGCCGCTCGCCGCTGGACATGCCCGACCTGTACGCGGCGGCCGACTACCAGCTGGTCATGCTGCGCGACCTGCCCGAGCTGCGGGGCACCCTACCCGGCAAGCTCCAGGCCGCCTTCTCCTGCGCCGCCCCGGTGGTGGCCTCCGCGGGCGGCGACACGGCCGAGGTGGTCGAGCGGGTCCGGGCCGGGCTGTCCTGCCCGCCGGAGGACTGGGCCACGCTGGCCGACCGGTTCTGGCTCGCCGCCACCATCCCGGCACCCGCCCGGGCCGACATGGGTCGGCGGGGCCGGGAGGCGTACCTGCGCGAGATGGCCATGCCGGCGGGTGTGGACCGCGTCGAGCGGCTGCTGTACGACGTCGCCGGCGGGCGTGCCGCCACGCGCGCGACCCACGAGTGATCCTCATATAACGGTCGAGGCGTCATATTTCGACGTCCTCGATCGTTACCTGCTGGGAACGTCCAAGAGGTATGTGCCTTCCTGTCTGATTTGCCGAAAGGAGTGTGTGGTGTGACGGAGAGCGAGAGCGGGCGTCGTCCACGTGGCCGGTCCCGTCGGCGCCGGCGGGCACGCCTGCGCCGGGCCCTGCTCGCCGGCCTGGTGGTCGGGTCGCTGCTGCTGCTCACCGGGGGGTGGGTGGGCGTACGCGGCTGGCAGGCCCGCGCCCACCTCCTCAACGCCGCGGGCCTGGCCCGCGACCTGAGCGCCCAG
>NZ_JBFAMU010000895.1:0-1136 GCF_040656655.1 Micromonospora sp. NPDC049799 | reverse complement strand
CGCAGCGTCTGGTCGCCCTTGCCGAGCATCGCCGCGCGGTTGACCAGCCCGGTCATTGCACGGCCGCCGGACCGGCGCCGTGGGTGCGGTGCACGTCGCGGACGTCGAGGACCGCGTCGTCGGCCGTGGTCACCGGCGCGCCTCCTGGTCCGTCCGCTCCACCGCCCCGGAGGTTCCGGCCGCCCGGATCGTTCCGGGCGGGCCCGGGGAGCCGGTCGTGGTCGGCCGGTACCGCACCAGGCTGCTCTCGCAGTGGTCCAGCCAGCGGACCTCCGCCTCGGCCTGGAACACCATCGCGTCCAGCACCAGACGCCAGGGCAGGTCCTCCGGCCGGTCGCTGGCGTACTTCAGTCGGGTGAACTCCTGGAGCGTCCGCATGGTGGCGCTGCGCTGGGTCTGCACCACCGACCGCACGTCGACGCCGGGGGTGGTCAGGGCGAGCGCGAGCTTGATGGCCAGCTCGTCCCGGGGACGGTCGGTGCGGCTGATCGGGGTGGCGAACCACAGGGTCAGGTCGGCCCGGCCGGCGTCGGTGATCTCGTACGGGCGCTGCCCCGCCTCGCTCTCCGGCAGCGAGCGGACCAGCCCGTCGCGTTCCAGCCGGGCGAGGGTGGTGTAGACCTGCCCGATGTTCAGCGGCCAGGTGGATCCGGTCGACTCCTCGAACGCGGCGCGCAGCTGGTAGCCGTACATCTGGCCACGTTCGAGCAGGGCGAGCAGGCCGTGACGGATGGACACCTCACGGAGTATGCATACCTGGTATGCGGACCGCAACCGGAGCGCTGCCCGGGGGCGACGCGACCTCAGGTAGGACGGCCGGGGAACGCCACGGTCGACGGGGTGACCCCCGCGATCCGCCGCCACCGGGTCGCCCGGACCGCGTAGTCCACCAGGGCGGCGAGGGCGCGGTCCCGGTCCGGGCCGGTGGTCGCCGCGACCGCCGCCCGCCAGAACGCGGCGGTGCGCTCCTCCACCTCCACCGCCAGGCGCAGCGCGCTCGCCCGATCCGTCACCGGGTACGGCAGCGCGTACCCGGCGCGGTCCGCCGGGACGGTGCCGCCGGAGGTGCTGAGCTGCACCACATCCCCCCAGCTTGCCCGATTGGGGATCTCACCGTCGGGGTAAGTCGAGGGAGC
>NZ_JBFAMU010000894.1:0-1137 GCF_040656655.1 Micromonospora sp. NPDC049799 | reverse complement strand
GACGGCGGCGCCGGTGGCCACGGCGGCGGCCGGCGTGACACCGGGTCCCGGCCCGGGTGACCTGGCGTTGCGGGACGACGCGGCGACGGTCACGTTGACCTGGGACGACCCGTCCGGGGGCGCAGTGCCGTTCATGGTGGCCGGTGGCAGGGCCGGGCAGGCACTGGGCGTGCTGGCCACCGTCGACCCGGGTCGGACGAGTTGGACGGTCAACGGGCTGAACTCGCGGGTGGACTACTGCTTCACGGTCGTGGCGGTGTACTCGACGGACGTGGTCGCCACGTCCGCGCAGGTGTGCACTGAGCGCGAGGGGACCGCCGCGCCGGGCTGAGCAGCGACGTCACGCCGTGCACGCTGCGTATCCACAGGGAGACCGTGCGGGTTCCCCCCGACCGGATCCGGCCCTATGATGGCACCCGGCTCAGGGGAGGGTCGCCGGACACCGGCCGCGACCTGCCGGGACGACACTGGGGAGACAGCCGTTGTGGCCACCATCGACGACGCCGTGAGCGCTGGCTCTCCCCGACGGCGGTTCCGGGGCGGGCTGGTCACCGTCGGCACGGTGACCGCGTTGCTGGCCGCGATGGGGCTGACCGTGCTGGGCCTCGGCACGGCCGACACCGCGGTGGCCAGCCACGACGCGAGTTCCTGGCTGTGGAGCACCGCCCGCGGTGAGCTGGCCCGCGCCAACGGGGTCACCGCCCGGGTGGACACCCGCGTGGAGGTGCCCGGCGCCCGCCGGCACCCGGCGCAGGTGACGCAGACCGACCGGCTCCTGGTGCTGCGCGACCTCACCACCGGTCAGGTGTCCTCCCTGGACCTGGCCACCCTCCAGATCACCGCGACGACGCGGACGGCGCCCGGCCTCGGGGTGAGCGTGGCCCTGCACGAGGACGCGGCCTTCATCATCGACGCGGTCCAGGGGGTCGTCCGGCAGCTCGACCCGCGTTCGCTGGCGCCGATCGGCGAGCCGGTCCGCTACCCGCCGGGCATCACCGGGGGCACGTTCGACGGCGAGGGTCGGTTGTGGATCGCCGTCCCGGGTGAGGGCACCGTCTCGGCGGTCACCGCGGCGCCGCTCTGCGACTCGCCGGCGCCGCGGCGCGACTGCTGGTCATCATCGGAACCGTACTCACT
>NZ_JBFAMU010000893.1:0-1142 GCF_040656655.1 Micromonospora sp. NPDC049799 | reverse complement strand
ACCCGGTGCCGGGCGCCCGCGTCCCGCCCGGACGGCAGCGGCAGGTGGTGGGCGACGACCTCGTCGGCGTACGACAGGTGCCAGCCGGCGGCGGCCAGGTCCATCGCCAGCAGCGCCTCCTCGCCGTACGTGCGCAGCTTCTCGGTGAAGCCACCGACCTGCCGGAACGCGGCGCGGCGCAGCACCACCGCGCAGGCGAGGAAGCCCAGCACCGACGGGCCCGGCGCGTCCGTCGGGGTGCCGAGGGGTGCCCGGGCCATCTCCGCCGACACGGGGTCGAGCCGCCCCTGCGGGCCGACCAGCACGCGCCCGGTCAACAGGCCCGTACGCGGGTACGCCCGCAGCAGCCGCACCGCCTCCTCCAACGCGCCGGGCGCCCAGTACGAGTCGTCGTCGGCGAACGCCACGAACGGGGTCGCGGCCAGTTCGACGCCGACGTTGCGGGCCGCTCCCGCGCCGGCGTTCCAGCCCAGCCGCACCACCCGGACGTGCGGGAAGGCCCGCCGCACCGCCTCCGGGGAGCCGTCGTCGGAGCCGTTGTCGACGACGATCACGTCGGCGGTGTGCCGGCCGAGGGTCTCGAGCAGCTGTGGGCGCCGGTTCCGGGTGGCCACCACGACGGTCACGTCAGTCATGGCGGCCCTGCTACCCGCTCCCGCCCCACTCACGCCTGAAAGGAAAGGCCCCTTCCTGACGCCTGGTGTAGAGGAGGGGTCCCCGGTTAACGCGCGGTGGGCGGGGAACGCGGACCGTGATGGCCGACCTGACCCTGCTCCTCGGCGGTGACGTGATGACCGGCCGGGGAGTGGACGCGGTCCTGCCCCGGCCGGGCCCGACCGACCTGCGCGAGGAGGCGGTCCGCGACGCCCGCGAGTACGTCCGACTGGTGGAGGCGGCCAGCGGCCCGGTGCCGCGTCCGGCCCCACCGGCCTGGCCGTGGGGCGACGCGCTGGCGCTGCTCGACGCCGTCGCCCCCGACGTGCGGATCGTCAACCTGGAGACGGCGGTGACCGGGCGGGGCACGCACGAGCCTTCCAAGGCGATCCCTCTTCCTCGCCAAGCCGTTCACCGACTACACCGACGAGGACTACGCCCTGGCTACCGGGGTCAACCTCAGCGGCTTCTTCCAGCTCACCCGGCGC
>NZ_JBFAMU010000892.1:0-1142 GCF_040656655.1 Micromonospora sp. NPDC049799 | reverse complement strand
CCCCGCGCCCCGCGCCCCGCGCCCCGCGCCCCGCGCCCCGCGCCCCGCGCCAAGATCGTGCTACATCACGGATGTAGTGGTGTCCGCCGCACGGGGATGCCACTACATCCATGTTCGAGCACGATCTTGCCCTCAGTGACGCCCGCCGGGAAGCGGCGACCGTGAGAGGCGGTGTCGAGACGCTGCGATGTCTGGGTGACATAAAGATGTCTGTGAGACATCACGCTCACACCACTCACTCACACCGCTCCCCGGCCGTGCGCCACTCCAGTTCCGCGCAAGGTCAGCCTCGACGCCGTCCCGGCATCGGCGGAGCGTCCCGGCATCGGCCGGGCGTCGCGGGTCAGAGGAGGCCGGCCAGTTTGTAGAGGACGAGCGAGCCGGCGACGGCCACGTTCAGGCTGTGGCCGGCGCCGACCATCGGAATCTCCACGGCCGCGTCCAGGCTGTCGAGCGCCTCCGGCGGAATGCCGCCCTGCTCGTGCCCGAGGACGACCACGGTCCTTCCCCGAGCGACGGGCAGGTCGCCGAGCCGGATCGCCTCGTCGGCCAGCTCGACGCCGAGGACGCGGCTGCCGGCGGCCCGTTCGGCGGCCAGCCAGCGCAGCGGTGAGCCGACCCGGTGGACGCAGCCCGGCCGGCGCAACGTGTTGCCCCGGGCGACGGCCTCGTCCACCCAGCGGAACGGCGGCACCGCGAGGCAGGCGCCGACGGCATCGCAGGTGCGCAGGAGCGTACCGAGGTTCGCGCCGTGCATCGGCCAGAGCGGGGCCGCCACCAGATGACCCCAACAGCGGTGCGGGCGGGTACGGCGGGCGGCCCGCAGCTCGCGGGACGGGCGAACCCGGATAGCGGCGGTCATGCCGCGACGGCGACTCCGCCGCGGAAGGAGAAGGCCAGGAACATGCGAGGTGTGCTTCGCGGCGCACACGAGCCATCGACGATGACAGAGCCGCCCCAGTGTAGGCCGTCGCCGGTCCACCCCGCTCGGCCTGGTCGTCGGCTCACCGCTCCCCGCGACCCGGGCCGGCGGGACCCGCGCGGCGGCCGACTCCTGACGACTTCTTCGGGTCCAATGACGTAGGACCATGCATTGTCAGCGAACCCAGATCGCGCCTCGATCAGGTACGACGACGCTTGGT
>NZ_JBFAMU010000891.1:0-1147 GCF_040656655.1 Micromonospora sp. NPDC049799 | reverse complement strand
TCGCGCATCGACCTGTCGGATGAGCAGGTCGGCAACGTCAAGGCGATCATCGCCGCGACGAAGAAGGCCGACATGGACGAGCGCGCCGCCGTGGTCGCGATCGCGACCGCGCTGCAGGAGTCGAAGCTGGAGAACCTGGGTCACCTGGGTGAGCGCAACGACCACGACTCGCAGGGCCTGTTCCAGCAGCGTCCGTCCTCGGGTTGGGGCACGGTCGAGCAGATCACCGACCCGGAGTACTCGACGATGGCGTTCCTGAAGGGCCTCAAGCAGGTCGACGGGTGGAAGGACATGCCGCTGACCAAGGCCGCCCAGACCGTCCAGGTCTCGGCCTACCCCGACCACTACGCCCAGTGGGAGCAGCAGGCCGCCGACCTCGTCGCCGAGCACTGGAACAGCTGACCATCACAGACCTTCCTCTAAGGGGGAACAAGCCGCTGGCCGGCACCCGAACACCGGGTGCCGGCCAGCGGCCTTTCGCGCCGAAGGGCTGGTCAGAAGGGCTGGTCAGCGGGTGGGGCGGTGGGAAGTCGGGGTGGTGGGGGTGCGAGGCACCTCGGCGGCGGCGGTGGCGCGGCGTCGTCGGAGCAGCCGGCCCAGGACGACCAGCGCCACGGCCAGCACGCCCATGTCGTCGAGGTAGATCGGGTCGGGAAGCAGGTCGACCGGGAGCACGGTGTAGACCAGCGCGCCGTAGAAGGCGACCTTGCCGCTCACCCCCAGCGTGCCGAGCAGCCGGCGGGTGCGGATCACCCGGATCGCCAACAGCACCGCACCGACCAGCGTCGCGACCGCCACGACGCCGACGAGGATCCACGCCTCCCGGGACACACCGTCACGCTAGCCCAGTGCCGCCCGATCCGCCCGCTTCGCCACCCGTACGGGGACGGTGGAGGTCAGTAGGCGGGAACGGCGGCCCGGCCGCGAGCCGTGGTGGCGCGCTCGCGGGCCGGTACGGCCGGCATCTCCCGGGTCTGCTCGGGCGTCGGGGTGGCCGGGCCGAGCAGGGTCAGCACCGAGGGCGCCTCCTCCTCCGGCCGGCGTTCGGTCGCCGCGTACGCCTCCTGGCGCAGGCTTCCGCTCACGGCGTGCCGGCGGTTGAGCGCGAGCTGACGGTCCAGCTCGGCCGGCTCGCTCCAGGCGCCGC
>NZ_JBFAMU010000890.1:0-1150 GCF_040656655.1 Micromonospora sp. NPDC049799 | reverse complement strand
GCAGCACCCGCGAGGCCCGCGAAAAGTAGACGCGGGTCAGCGTTCTCCGGCTGCCCGGTCGACGAGGGCCTGGGCCACGTCCCGGAGCTCTACGACGGTGAGCGTGGCGGACTGCACGGCGGTCACGCGGCCCACCGACCGGACGAGGCGACGACCCGGGAGCCGGCGAAGTCCACCATGGCCACGTCGACCGTCAGCCGGTGACCGGCGAAGCGCAGCAGCACCTGGCGGACACGGCGGCAGAGCAGGTCCCCGGCCGGGGCGAGCAGCCCGGCGGCCTCCCACAGCTCGTACGCGTGCCGTCCGGTGTTCGCCGCCGTCACATCGGCGACCAGCTCGGGCGGGCCGCCCGCCTGGGCGGTGACCGCCCCGAGCAGCGACAGGTCCACCCGCGACCGGGTGTAGTGGGTCATCAGGATCCCGGCGGCGAGCTTGGCGAGCTTCCCGGCCATCCCGACGAAGACCACCCCGGTCTGGCCGTCGGCGACGGCGGCGGTGACCGCCGCGCCGGTGAAGTCGCCCACCTCGACGAAGCACACCTCGGGCAGCTCCGGCAGCAGCGCACGGGCGGCCCGCTCGGTACGGCCGCCGGTGCACAGCACGGTCGTCCGCTCCCCCTGGGCGGCCATCACGTGCACGGCCTGCACGACGCTGGCCCGCCACGACGCGGTGGAGAACGGCCGGACGATCCCGGTGGTGCCGAGGATCGAGATGCCGCCGAGGATGCCGAGCCGGCGGTTGGTGGTCCTGCGGGCCATGATCTCGCCGTCCGGCACGCTGATCACCACCCGGACACCCACCTCGGCCAGGTCGACGACCTCGGCGATCGCCGCCGAGATCATGCGTCGGGGCGTCTCGTTGATCGCCGGACCGCCGACGGGCAGCCCGAGACCGGGTCGGGTGACCGTGCCGACGCCCGGCCCGCCGTCGAGGTCGAGGCCGGGGTCGTCCCGCCAGCCGACGGTGGCGGTGAGGTGCGCGCCGTGGGTGACGTCCGGGTCGTCCCCGGCGTCCTTGACCACCACCGCCTCCGCCCGCCGGCCCGGCTCCAGGTCGCATCGGGCGACGGCGAAGCCGACCCGTCGCCCGGCGGGCAGGCCGATCTCCACGTCGGTCTGCGGCTCGCCGGTGACCAGGGCGGTCACCGCCG
>NZ_JBFAMU010000889.1:0-1152 GCF_040656655.1 Micromonospora sp. NPDC049799 | reverse complement strand
GTCCGGCAGCCCGGCGGCCGTGCCCGCGGTGTCCCCGCCGATCAGCACCCAGGACGAGGTCGGCTCGGCAGGCGCCGGCGGGACCGGCGCCCAGTCCACCTGGAAGAGCCGGTCCGGTCGGGCGGCCCCGGCGGCGATCCGGGCGGCCGAGGTGGCCCGGGACAGCACACCGGCCGCGCTCAGCACCAGCTCACCGGCCGGGTCGTACGCGGCCAGCGCCAGCCGCTCCGGTGCCTGGCGGGTCAGGCGGACCCGCAGGGCGGTCGCGCCGGTGGCGTGCAGCCGGACCTGCTCCCACGCGAACGCCTGGCGGACCGTGTCTCCGTCGCTGTCGAGGACGGCCAGCAGCTCCGGGTGCAGGGCCGCGTCGAGCAGCGCGGGGTGCACCGGGTACCCGGCGACGTCCACCTGCTCGGGCAGCGCGATCTCGCCGTAGCGGTCGTCGCCGGAGCGCCAGGCCGCGCGCATTCCCTGGAATGCCGGCCCGAACCGGTAGCCCGCCTCGGCCAGCCGCCTGTACGCCCCGTCCAGGTCGATCGGTTCCGCGCCGGCCGGTGGCCAGGCCGGGAGCGGCGGCGGGGTCGACTCGTCGCCCTCGTCAGCGGTGAGCAGGCCGGTGGCGTGGGTGGTCCACGGCGCGTCCGGGTCGTCGGCCGGCCGGGTGTGGACAGCGACCGTTCGCCGTCCCGGCTGGTCGCTTCCGGTGACCGTGACCTGGAGGTCGGCGCCGCCGTCGGCGAGCGGCACCGGCGCTTCGAGGGTCAGCTCCTCCAGCAGCGGGTACCCGGCGACGGCCCCGGCGTGCAGGGCGACCTCGACCAGCGCGGTGGCCGGGAGCAGACCCGTACCGGCGATGGTGTGGTCGGCGAGCCAGGGGTGCGCCCGGCGGGAGAGGTGGCCGGTGAAGAGGTGTTCGCCGCTGGTGGCGGTGGTGATGGTGGCGGTCAGCAGGGGGTGGCTGTTTGCCTGGAGCCCGAGCCGGCGCGGGTGGGCGGCCGGTGCCACGGTGGCCCAGTAGGGCTGGTGGTGGAAGGGGTAGGTGGGTGGGGTGGTGTGGGTGTGGGGTGGGGGGAGTAGCCGGGTCCAGGTGATGGGGTGGGTGGTGTGGGTGTGGAGGTGGGCGGTGTTGGTGAGGAGGGTGTGCCAGGGGTC
>NZ_JBFAMU010000888.1:0-1161 GCF_040656655.1 Micromonospora sp. NPDC049799 | reverse complement strand
GCCCCGCGCGACTCGGCGTCCAACAGGGTATACGCGGACAGGTGCAGATGCCGCGCGTCGGGTGCGCCGGCCAGCGCCGCGTCGACCGCCTCCGCGGTCAGCGCCAGGTTCGCGCCGCGCTCGGTGATCATCGTGCGCTCGTCGCCCGACGCCAGCACGATCACGGTGCCGGTCGCCCGGTCCGGACGGCGGACGACCGCGCAGTCGACGCCGGCCCGTTCCAGCTCCGTCACCCGCTCCCGGCCGGGGCCGTCGTCCCCGACCGCGCCGACCAGCGTCACCGGTACGCGCAGCGCGGCGAGCCAGGCGGCCGTGTTCGCCGCCTGGCCGCCGCCGCTGAAGCTGATCCGCGCCGGGGTGTCCGACCCGGTGGCGGGCGGCCCGGTGAGCACCGCCACCACGTCGGTGATCAGGTCCCCGACGACGAGGACACGACCTGCCGTCATGCGGCGGCGCGGCGGGCCGCCGCCGCCACCGCGACCCGGGCGGCCAGGTCGGCGTTCCGCAGGATGATCCGGACGTTCACCGCCAGGCTCGCGCCTTGCGTCGCCGAGTGGAAGTGCGCCAGCAGGTACGGCGTGACCGCCTTGCCCGTCACCCCGTCGCGCTCCAGCAGGGCCAGCCCCTCGGTCAGGGTGCGGTCGTGCAGGGCCGGGTCGAGCTGCTCGTCGACCGGCAGGGGATGGGCGACGATCAACCCGCCGCGGTGCACCCCGTGCTGCTCCCGGGCGACCAGCACGTCTGCCACCTGCTCCGGCGAGTCCACCGACCAGTCCAGGTCGAAGCCGGCGTCGGTCAGGTAGAAGCCGGGGAAGCGGCGGGTGCGGTAGCCGACCACGCCCACACCCAGCGTCTCCAGCCGCTCCAGCGTGGCGCCCACGTCGAGGATCGACTTCACCCCGGCGCAGACCACCGCGATCGGCGTCCGGGCCAGCGTCACCAGGTCGGCGGACTCGTCGAAGGTCTGCGCGGCCTCCCGGTGCACCCCGCCCAGGCCACCGGTGGCGAACACTCCGATCCCGGCCGCGGCGGCGACCGCACTGGTCGCGGGCCCCGCGGGGGCCCCCGGCCCCCCCGGGGCCGCCCCGCGCGCGGGCGACGCGAAGGGGATGGTGGGCACCCCGTCCGCCGGGGCGCGCGCGGGCAGCACCGCGCGGGCGC
>NZ_JBFAMU010000887.1:0-1169 GCF_040656655.1 Micromonospora sp. NPDC049799 | reverse complement strand
CGTGCCCGGACTCGGGCCGGTGGGCCGGGCGGGCGGGTCGGCGGACGCCGGTACGGCGAGCCCGACCACCAACGCGCCGACCGCGCCGGCGGTGAGCCAGCGTGGGGGCCAGTGCATGCGATGCGCTCCTCTACTCCAGGGGCCGGTCTCGTGTGGAGATCGACCGCTCGGAGTCTGCGACGGAGGTCACGGGCGGGTCACTAGGTGCGGCACGCCGCACCGGCGACATGTCGCCAGGTGGACACGGCACCGCGCCGGCGGGACCGCCGGCCGTCCGGTGGGTTGCGCGGCGGGGTCAGCGGCGGCTGCCGCGCCAGCCCTGCACCGGAAGGTCGAACTTCGCCACCAGCCGGTCGGTGAACGGACGGTCGCGCAGCCGCACGATGCGCACCGGCAGCGCCCCGCGGCGCACCGTGACCCGCGCCCCCGGCGGCAGGTCGTACACGCGGCGTCCGTCGCAGCACAGCACCGCGAGGGTGGTGAACGGGTCGACGGTGATGGAGAACGTGGACGTCGGCGCGGTCACCAGCGGCCGGCTGAACAGCGCGTGGGCGCTGATCGGCACCAGCAGCAACGCCTCCACCTCCGGCCAGACCACCGGGCCACCGCCGGAGAACGCGTACGCCGTCGAACCGGTCGGGGTCGCGCACACCACACCGTCGCAGCCGTACCGGGACAGCGGGCGGCCGTCGACGTCGACCAGGAGTTCGAGCATCTGCGCCCGCTCCCCCTTCTCGACGCTGATCTCGTTGAGCGCCCAGGATTCGATGGTCGGCCCGCCGTCGAACTCGGCGGTCACGTCGAGGGTGAGCCGCTCGTCCACCGTGTAGTTGCGGCCCACCACGTCACGGACGGCGGTGTCGAGGTCGTCGATCTCCGCCTCGGCGAGGAAGCCGACCTTGCCGAGGTTGATGCCGAGCAGCGGCGCCTTCGCCGGGCGGGCCAGCTCGGCGGCGCGCAGGAACGTGCCGTCGCCGCCGAGCGCGAACACGATCTCGGCGCCCTCCGCGGCCTCCGGCCCGGTCACCGGGACCACGCCCGGCAGGTCGAGGTCGTCGGCCTCCTCGGCCACGACCCGCACCTCGAACCCCGCCGCGATCAGGTCGGCGGCCACCGCGCGCGCGTGCTCGGTGCTGCGCCGGCGGCCGGTGTGCGTCACCAGCAGCGCG
>NZ_JBFAMU010000886.1:0-1171 GCF_040656655.1 Micromonospora sp. NPDC049799 | reverse complement strand
GGGCCGCTGACCCGTCGCCGCACGGGTCCGTCGGCGCGCTTTCACGATGTGGCCGAGGCGGACTCGTCGTACGCCCGGCGAGCCGCCTCGATGGCCGAGGGTGAGCGCCACCCCGGCGGCGAGCAGGCCGCCGGCGGCGATCACCAGGTAGGCGCGGTGGAACACGGCCAGCGAAGTGCCACTGCCGTCGCCCAGGACGGTGATCAGGACGGCGATGCCGAAGACCGCGCCGACCTGCCGCAGGCACGAGGCGATGGCCACCCCGGTGGCGAAGCGGGCCCGGGGAAACTCGGCGAAGGCGGCGTGACCGAACCCGGGGAAGCTGAACGCCGCCCCCGCGCCGATCAGCACCGCCGCCGGCAGGAAGTCGGCGAGGAAGTCGGGCTGGCCCGGGGCGCGGGCGAGCAGCAACGCCCCGGCGCAGAAGAACAACCCGCCGGGCAGCGCCACCGCCCGGGGCCCGAAGCGGTCCCCGAGCCGGCCGACCAGCGGGGCCAGGGCCGCAGCGGTCACCGGGCCGGCGGTGAGAGCGCCGCCGGTGGCCAGGCTGTCGTAGCGCCACACCTGCGTCAGGAAGAGCACGTTGCACAGCAGCAGCGCGTTCATCGCCGCGGCGAAGACCAACGACCCCAGGTTGGCGACGCTGAACGAGCGGATCCTGACCAGCGCTGGCTCGATGATCGGCGCCGGATGCCGGCTCGACCGTACCGTCAGGGCGAGCAGCAGGGCCACGCCGGCGGTGACGGTGCCGCCGAACGCCACCGACGTGGCGCCCCAGTCCGGCAGCCGGACCACCGCCAGGGCGAGCGCGCCGATCCCGCCGCCGAGCAGCAGCGCCCCGACCACGTCGGGGAACGGACCCGGACTGTCGTCCCGCGTCTCCCGGAGCACCCGGGCCGCGGCCAGCAGCCCGGGCAGCCCGATCAGCAGGTTCACCAGGAACACCCACCGCCAGCCCGGCCAGGCCACCAGCGCACCGCCGAGGGACGGGCCGGCTGCCCCGGCGACCGTCCCGGTGGCGGTCCAGAGCGCGATCGCGGTCGCCCGGCGCCGCACCGGGAACTCGGGCAGCAGCACCGACCTGACCCACCGGGAGACGCCGTGGCGGGCTGCACGGGAGGCGGCCGACCTGGCCCCGATGGAACGCGGGAACGAGGTCATCGAGCCCGCC
>NZ_JBFAMU010000885.1:0-1178 GCF_040656655.1 Micromonospora sp. NPDC049799 | reverse complement strand
GTCGGCGACGTGACGGTGGCCCGGTACGTGGTCGACCCGCCGCTGGACGTCCGCCACGGCCGCCGCCCGTACCTGCACCCGGTGCGGACCCTCGACGGCACCGTGGTCACCGACGCGTTCCCCGCGGACCACGTCTGGCACCACGGGGTGTCGCTGGCCGTGCCGGACGTGAACGGCACCAACCTCTGGGGCGGGCGCACCTACCGCCAGGACGAGGGCTACGCCTGGCGCGACGACCACGGGCGGATCGCCCACACCGCCTGGGAGGCCCGCGAGCCGGATCACCTCGCGCACCGGCTCGAATGGCGTGACCCCAACGGCGTCGTGCTGCTCACCGAGCGGCGCGAGCTGACCGCCCGTCCGGTGGCCGCACGGGCGTGGGCGCTGGAGGTCGCGTACACGCTGACCGCACCGGACGACCACGACGTCACCCTGGGCAGCCCGGCCACCAACGGCCGGCCGGGCGGGTCCGGGTACGGCGGGTTCTTCTGGCGGGCCGTCAGCGCCACGCCGGCCCGCGTGTTCACCTCCCGCGCCGACGGGGAGGAGGTGGTCAACGGCAGCGCCGAGCCGTGGCTGGCGTTCACCGGGACCGGGCCGGACTCCGCCGCGTACACCCTGGTCTTCTCGGGTCTGGGCGACGGCGACCGGTGGTTCGTGCGGACCTCGATGTATCCGGGGATCTGCGTGGCGTTCGCGTTCGACCGGCCGCTGGTCGTCCCCGCCTCGGCCACCACGCGGTCTGGGCCGGCCGGGTCGGCGACGACCCGTTCGGGCGCCTCGTCGTGCGGCACGTCGCCGCGACCGGGGTCGGCGTCACCGCGGTGACCGTCGACCCCGCCGCTCCCACCGGCCTGTACGCCAAGGACCCGGCACCGGAGGGCACCCGCGTCCACTACTACCGGGCCGGCTCGGCTGCCTCCCGGCTGGACCGCACGGTGTTCGACCATCCCCGGCTCGCCGCCGCCCGCGTGGTGCACCTGACCGGGATCACCGCCGCCCTCTCCGCGACCTGCCGGGACCTGGTCGAGTACGCGCTGGCCCACCGCCCGGCGCCCGGCGCGCTGGTCAGCTTCGACGTCAATTACCGGCCCGGGCTCTGGGCCGCCGACCGGGCCGCCCCCGTGCTGCGCGACCTCGCCGACCGCGCCGACCTGGTCTTCGTCGGCCTCGACGAG
>NZ_JBFAMU010000884.1:0-1178 GCF_040656655.1 Micromonospora sp. NPDC049799 | reverse complement strand
GCGGTCGGGCTGGACCTGGCCCGGCGGCGGTTCCGGCCGCCAGCCGGCGGCGGACCGGTGGCGCAGGCCCTGCGCCGGCACCGACCCGAGTTCCTGCTCTACTTCTCCGCGCCGCCGGGCTCCGAGTACCAGGTCACCATGTGGCTGCCCTACCTGGAGCGGATCGGCCGGCCGTTCCTGGTGGTGCTGCGGGAGCCGGAGTTCCTGGCGACCGTGGCGGCGGCCACCACCGCGCCGGTGGTGTACTGCCCGACGCTCAAGGCGATCGACGAGGTGCTCGTGCCGAGCGTCAAGGTGGCCTTCTACGTCAACCACGGCGCGAAGAACGCGCACTGCATCCGCTTCACCCACCTCACCCACGTGCAACTGCACCACGGTGACAGCGACAAGGCCCCCAGCGCCAACCCGGTCTCGGCCATCTTCGACAGGATCTTCGTCGCGGGTCGGGCCGCCATCGACCGGTACGCCCGCGCCGGCGTGGAGATCCCCGCGGAGAAGTTCGTGGTGGTCGGTCGCCCCCAGGTCGAGAAGATCGAGGTACGCGCCGAGCCGGTGCCGGACCGCGCCCACCCGACGGTGCTCTACACCCCCACCTGGACGGGGCACCACGCGGACACCAACTACTGCTCCCTGCCGGTGGCCGAGACGCTGCTGCGGCGGCTGCTGGACCGGGGCGCGACGGTGATCCTGCGGGCGCACCCGTACACCACGCAGAACCCGGCCTCGGCACGGCAGCTCGGCCGGCTGACGGAGCTGCTGGCGGCGGACCGGGCGCGCACCGGCCGGCCGCACGTCTTCGGTGCCGCCGCGAGCCGGGACCTCACCCTGGTTGAGTGCGTGAACCGTTCCGACGCGCTGGTCTCCGACGTCTCCGGGGTCATCTCCGACTACCTCTACTCGGGCAAGCCGTACGCGGTGACCGACATGGTGGGCGGCGGCGAGGAGTTCGTGGCGGAGTTCCCCCTCGCCGGGTCGGGCTACGTGCTGCGGCGGGACATGTCCAACGTGGACGACGTCCTCGACCGGTTGCTGGACACCGATCCGCTCGCGGCGACCCGGTGGGCCACCCGGACCCGGTACCTCGGGAGCTTCCCTGTCGAGACGTACGCCGAGGGGTTCCTCGCGGCCGCGCGTCGCGAGATCGACGGCGCGCGGCGCGGGCACCGCCGCGCCGCCGT
>NZ_JBFAMU010000883.1:0-1180 GCF_040656655.1 Micromonospora sp. NPDC049799 | reverse complement strand
GGGGCGTCGAGGGCGGTCGGCGACGGCGGCTGCGGCGCGCCGGACGGGGTGTCGGCCATGCGGTCAGCGTAGTCACCCCGAGCCGGCCCGGCCCGCCGCATCGGGGGCGGTATGCTGCCCGCAGGTCACGAGCGCCAGCGTCAAGCCCCGGCTTGCTGGCCGGCAACCCTCGTCGAGGTTCGCGGTGGGGTGCCCCGGGTGATGACCGGGCCCGGCCCGTTCCGTGTGCTGGGCAAGCGCGGACCCCGCCCGTGTGCCCACCCGGGGTCCCTGGACCCGGAGGTCTGGCACATGACCATCACCCTCGTACCCCCGCGCGCGGCGCGCGTCGCGCGGACTGCGCCGGCCACCTCGACGCCGGGCCCCCTGGACGTCCTCGGGGTGCCCGGTCAGATCAACCTGGACTACGCGGCCACCGCGCCCTGCGCGCGGGCGGCGGCGGACGCGGTGGCCGAGCTTCTCCCCTGGTACGCGAGCGTGCACCGCGGCGCCGGAGCGCTGTCGCGGCGCTGCACCCTCGCCTACGAGCGGGCCCGGCAGACCCTCGGTGACTTCTTCGGTGCCCGCGCCGACGACCACGTGGTGTTCACGCGGAACACCACCGACGCGCTCAACCTGCTGGCCCGCGCGCTGCCCGCCGGCACGACGGTGGTGACGTTCGGCGGGGAGCACCACGCCAACCTGCTGCCGTGGCCACGGGGTTCGGTCCGGCTGCCGGTGCCCGACTCGCCCGACGGCGCGGTACGCGCGCTGGACGCCGCCCTCACCGAGCTGCGCCGGGGCGGTACGGCCGGCGGCCACCGACCGCCGGTGCTGGTCGCGGTGACCGGGGCGGGCAACGTGACCGGCGAGTGCTGGCCGGTCGCCGCGCTGGCCCGGGTGGCCCGGCGGCACGGCGCCCGGATCGCGGTGGACGCCGCCCAACTCGCCCCGCACGCCCCGGTGGACGTGACCGCCCTGGACGTGGACTACCTGGCCGTCTCCGGCCACAAGCTGTACGCACCGTTCGGCACCGGCCTCCTGGTGGGACGGGCGGACTGGCTGGACGCCGCCCCGCCGTACCTGGCCGGTGGGGGCGCCACCAGCCACGTCGGCGCGGCCACGCACGACGTCCGGTGGGCGACCGGCCCGGCCCGGCACGAGGCGGGCACCCCGAACCTGCTCGGCGCGGTGGCCCTGG
>NZ_JBFAMU010000882.1:0-1192 GCF_040656655.1 Micromonospora sp. NPDC049799 | reverse complement strand
ACGAGGGGGGCGCCGGCGGCTGCCGCGGCGGCGGCCAGGACCTGGCGGCGGGACGGGCCGGAGGAGGGGGTCATGCCATGCCTTTCCGTGGGGGTACGGCGTCTCGTGGACACCGGGCGCACCATAAACCGGTCGCCGTTTCCGCCCGGCGACCGGGGGTAGGGCGGTGGGGGACGACAGGTGCGGGAGAAGGAGACGCCGGTGAGCGAGGACCAGTACACGCCGCAGGACCCGACCAGCCAGTACGGCCAGCAGGAGGGCCAACCGAAGCAGAAGCAGTCGCCGCCCGGGTCGACGGCCGGGATGACCCCGAAGCCGGACCACGGCGAGGACTCGTACCGGGGCAGCGGCAAGCTGGATGGCCGGCGCGCGCTCATCACCGGCGGTGACTCCGGCATCGGCCGCGCCATCGCCATCGCGTACGCCCGGGAGGGCGCCGACGTGCTCATCTCCTACCTCGGGGAGGAGGAGGACTCCGACGCCCGGGAGACCGTGCGCCTGGTCGAGGAGGCCGGCCGCCGGGGCGTCGCGGTCCGCGGCGACATCACCGACGAACGGCACTGCCAGGAACTGGTCGACCGGACCGTCCGCGACCTGGGCGGCATCGACATCCTGGTCAACAACGCCGCCTACCAGATGGCGCAGGACAAGGGGATCCTCGGTATCTCCACCGAGCAGTTCGACCGGGTGCTCAAGACCAACCTGTACGCCATGTTCTGGCTCTGCCGGGCCGCCGTGCCGCACCTCACGGAGGGCTCGGCCATCATCAACACCACGTCCATCCAGGCGTTCGACCCGTCACCCCAGTTGCTGGACTACGCCACCACCAAGGCCGGCATCGCCAACTTCACCAAGGCGCTCGCGCAGGATCTGGCGGAGAAGGGGATCCGGGTCAACGCCGTCGCGCCCGGCCCGGTCTGGACCCCGCTGATCCCGGCGACGATGCCGCAGGAGAAGGTGGAGAAGTTCGGCCAGGACACGCCGGAGGGTCGGCCGGGTCAGCCGGCAGAGCTGGCGCCCGCGTACGTCTTCTTCGCCTCCCAGGAGTCCAGCTACGTCACCGGTGAGGTCCTCGGCGTGACCGGCGGTCGCCCCACCAAGTGACCGGCGGCGGAGCAGCAGTTCGCCCGCAACGAGGCGCTGCACGGCATCGGCGGCATCCTGCGCGCCACCGACTGTCTCTGGGTCAACC
>NZ_JBFAMU010000881.1:0-1196 GCF_040656655.1 Micromonospora sp. NPDC049799 | reverse complement strand
GGCGAGCCGGACGTGGTCAGCGCGCGTCTGCTGACCAGTGCCGCACCGGCCCGGCTCACCGTCGGGACGGCCCGCCCGGTCGAGATCGTCGGGTGGGCCGGCCCCTGGCCGGTCGACGAGCGCTGGTGGGCGCCGGCCGAGGCGCGGCGCCGGGCCCGGTTCCAGGTGTGTCTCGCCGACGGCTCCGCCCTGCTGCTCGCGGTCGAGGCCGGCCGCTGGCTGGTGGAGGCCGTCTATGACTGAGCGTCCGCCCAGGGCGGCCCGATGAGCTTCCACAACCCGAAGCAGCCCTGGTCGGAGCTGGAGCGGGTGCTGTCCGGCCGGGGCCGGGGCGGGGGCACGCCCCACCACGAGCGGCACCTGCACGTGGTGGACCCCCTCGCCGTGGACGCCGACGGGGGTGACTCCCCGGCCTGGACCCGCAAGCGCCAGCAGTACGAGGCGCCGGATCTTCCCCGCCCGGACGGCGCGGTGCCGTACGCGGAACTGCACGCCCACACCAACTTCAGCTTCCTCGACGGGGCCAGCCACCCCGAGGAGCTGGCCGAGGAGGCCGCCCGGCTGGGCCTCACCGCGCTCGCCGTCACCGACCACGACGGCTTCTACGGGGTGGTGCGCTTCGCCGAGGCGGCCCGTGAGCTGCACCTGCCGACGGTCTTCGGCGCCGAGTTGTCCCTCGGGCTGCCCGGCCCGCAGAACGGCGAGCCCGACCCGCTCGGCGCGCACCTGCTGGTGCTCGCCCACGGCCACGAGGGGTACGCCCGGCTCGCGTCCGTCATCTCCCGGGCCCAGTTGCGCGGCGGGGAGAAGGGCCGCCCGGTCTACGGGGAGCTGGAGGAGGTGGCCGCCGAGCTGCGCGACCACGTCCTGGTGCTGACCGGCTGCCGCAAGGGGCACGTGCCGGGGGCGCTGCTCACCGAGGGGGTCGACGCCGCGGCCCGGGAGCTGGACCGGCTGACCGCGCTGTTCGGCGCGGAGACGGTGGCGGTGGAGCTGACCGACCACGGGCACCCGGTCGACGCGGACCGCAACGACGCCCTGTCCGAGCTGGCCGTCACCGCCGGGCTGCCCACGGTGGCCACGAACAACGTGCACTACGCGACCCCGGGCCGGCGGCGGCTGGCCACCACGGTCGCCGCCGTACGGGCCCGGCGCAGCCTGGACGAGATCGACGGGTGGCTGCCCGCCGCCGCCAC
>NZ_JBFAMU010000880.1:0-1198 GCF_040656655.1 Micromonospora sp. NPDC049799 | reverse complement strand
GGCGGGGCCGGCGGGCGGCGTACGCGGCCAGGCCGACCCGGGTGAGCCACTCGTCGGCGACGCGCCGCGCGGTCCGTCGGTCGGCGCCGTGCCGGCGTGGTCCGAACGCCACGTTGTCCCGTGCGGTCAGGTGCGGGAAGAGCAGGTAGTCCTGGAAGACCACGCCGATCGGCCGGCGTTCGGTCGGTGTCCACGCCCGCCGGTCCGGTCGGTCCAGGTCGGTGCCGTCGAGGGTCACGTGCCCGGCGCTCAGCGGCTGCAACCCGGCGAGCGCCCGCAACGCCGTGGTCTTGCCGGCGCCGTTGGGCCCGAGCAGCGCCACGACCTCCCCGGCGGCGACGGTCAGCGGCACGTCCAGCCGGAACGTGCCGCGCTCCACGACGATCCGGGCGTCCAGCAGGGGCGCGCTCACGGGCTGGTGATCCAGCGGTCGCGCAGGGCGGCGAGGATGACGACCGAGACGGTGAGCAGGATCAGGCTGAGCACCACGGCGGCCTCCAGGTCCGTCTCCAGTGCCAGGTAGACGGCGAGCGGCATGGTCTGGGTGCGGCCGGGGTAGTTGCCGGCGAAGGTGATGGTGGCACCGAACTCGCCGAGCGCCCGGGCCCAGCACAGCACCGCGCCGGCGGCCAGCCCCGGCGCTACCAGCGGCAGCGTCACGTGGGTGAAGGTGGTCCACCGGCCGGCGCCGAGGGTCGCCGCGGCCTCCTCGTAGCGCTGGTCGGCGCCGCGCAGCGCCCCCTCCACCGCGATGACGAGGAACGGCATCGCGACGAACGCCTCGGCCAGCACCACCCCGGCGGTGGTGAAGGGCAGGGTCACGCCGAACGTCGCGTCGAGCCAGCCGCCGAGCAGGCCCCGGCGGCCGAAGACCAGCAGCAGCGCCACACCGCCGACCACCGGCGGCAGGACCAGCGGCACGGTGACCAGGGCGCGCACCACGCGCCGGCCGGGGAACTCGACGCGGGCCAGCAGCCAGGCCAGCGGTACGCCGAGCAGCAGGCAGAACAGGGTGGCCAGGGTGGCGGTCAGCAGCGACAGCCGCAGCGCGGTGAGCACCCCCGGCTCGGCCAACCGCTGGGGCAGCGTGGTCCACGGCGTGCGGGCGAGCAGCCCGGCCGGGGGATGCCGCACGGGCACCCCGGATCGGAGGGCGGAGACGTGACCGAGGTGGCGAGCGGTACGACCGGACGGCTCA
>NZ_JBFAMU010000879.1:0-1202 GCF_040656655.1 Micromonospora sp. NPDC049799 | reverse complement strand
CGGTCACGCCGGCCAGCGCCGCCGCCCGGTGGTCGGCGTGCGGCACCATCGACCGGTTCCGGAAGGAGCCCTCCCGCAGCGCCTCCTGCTGGCGGGCGTTGAGCTGGTTGTACGCGAACAGCGCGGCGCCGTCGGAGTCGGCGTCGTTGACCGCCTGCACCTGGTCGAGCACCAGGTCGGGGGAGGAGCCGCGCAGTGGACCGTAGGTGGCGGTGTAGAGCGGCACGTCGCCGACCCGTTCCCGCATCACCGCCGTGTCGTGCCCGACCGAGCCGGCCGAGGTCCCGAACGACATGCCGGTGAGGAAGTCCAGGGTGCCCGCGTCGACCCAGGCGCCCCAGTTCTGGAACTTCTTGCCCAGCCCGTCGGTGGGGTCGGCGAAGACGGCGGCGGACAGCTTCTTCTCGGCGGCGACGTCCCGCTGGAGGGTGCGTACGGCGTCGACGAACGTGGTGACCTGCCGCTCCCGCCAGGCGTTCCAGGTCGGCCACTGCGGCGAGTCCGGCTTCAGGGTGTACGGGTCGACGCCGTGCTCGGCGGCGAACGTCTGGCGGCTGTACGCGGAGTAGGAGAAGTCCGCCCCGTACGGCAGGGACACCGGGTAGCGGATGTAGTCCAGGTGCAGCCCGTCGACGTCGTAGCCGCGCAGGATCTCGTCGTACGTGGCGAGGACGTGGGAGCGGACGGCGGGGATGGCCGGGTCGACCCAGAAGTAGCCGGGTTCCATCCGGGACGGCTGCGGCCCGGTCTTCCCGACGTCCTCCCGCTCGACGGCTGCCCACTCCGGGTGGGCCCGCAGCACCGGCCCGCCACCGGACTCGATGCCGACGAAGAAGGTGTGCGTCCAGGCGTGCAGCTCGACGCCCCGGGCGTGCGCCTCGTCGATCCACACCTTCAGCGGGTCGAAGCCGCGCATCTCCGGCCGCTGGGAGGGGATGCCGGCGCGCTCGGCGACCGCGCTCGGGTAAATGGTGTAGCCGCCCCACACGGTCTCCAGGAAGACCGTGTTGAAGCCGGCGGCGGCGATCCGGTCCAGCGAGGCGCGGATCTGCTCGGGGCTGGTTTCGATGGGGCGTACCCACAGGCCGCGGCCCTCGACCTCGCGGGCATCAAACTCTCCAACAAAAACTTGTTGAAAAACTGTCCCGACAACAAAAAGTGTTGCCAAAGGAATCCCAACCAGCCAAACCCTAAGGCCCGAC
>NZ_JBFAMU010000878.1:0-1209 GCF_040656655.1 Micromonospora sp. NPDC049799 | reverse complement strand
CCTCGGTGTCACCGGCACCGCGCTCTACGTCGACCCGGTCGCCAACCAGGTCGTCGTGGGTGTGGACAGCACGGTGTCCGCCGCCGCGCGGGCCCGGATCCGGGCCGCCGTCGACGCCTCCGGCGGCATGGCACGCGTCGTCCCGCTCGCCGGCACGCTGAGCATGCGGATCTCCGGCGGTGACGCGATCTACGGCGGCGGGTACCGGTGCTCACTCGGCTTCAACGTCCGCAGCGGCAGCACCTACTACTTCCTCACCGCCGGGCACTGCACCGACCTGGCCAGCGCCTGGTACGCCAACTCGGCGCTGAGCACCAAGCTCGGCGACCGGACCGGCAGCAGCTTCCCGGGCAACGACTACGGCATCGTCCGCTACACCAACACCTCCGTCGCCATCGACGGCTCGGTCGGTTCGCAGGACATCACCAGCGCCGGCAACGCCTTCGTCGGCCAGTCGGTGACCCGCCGGGGCAGCACCACCGGCACCCACAGCGGCACGGTCACCGGCCTCAACGCCACCGTCCGGTACGCCGAGGGCACCGTCCGCGGCATGATCGCCACCAACGTCTGCGCCGAGGGCGGCGACAGCGGTGGCCCGCTCTATGCCGGCAGCGTCGCGCTCGGCCTCACCTCCGGCGGCAGCGGCAACTGCCGCACCGGCGGCACCACCTTCTTCCAGCCGGTGACGGAGGCCCTCAGCCGGTACGGCGTCGCCGTCTTCTGAGCAGCAAGCTAGGGCCCCCTGTTGACGCCTCGCGTAGAGCAGGGGGCCCCTGTTAACACCGCTCCGGCATCATGGACCGCGTGACGCAGGTGGCGGTATGCGGGCCGGCGACCGCGACGGACACCGAGATCGCCCACGCCCGCCGGGTCGGGGAGCTGCTCGCCGAGCGCGGCGCCACGGTCCTGTGCGGAGGCGGGGGCGGGGTGATGGCCGCGGTCGCCGCCGGCGCCCGCTCCCGCGCCGGCCTCGTCGTCGGCGTACGCCCCGACGACGGCACCGCCCCCGGCCCCGCCGCCGACGTGACGGTCACGGTCACCACCAACCTCGGGCAGGCGCGCAACGCGGTCCTGGTGTGGAGCGCCGACGCGGTGATCGCCGTCGGCGGCTCCTGGGGGACGCTGAGCGAGGTGGCGCTGGCGATGCGGCGCGGCGGCGTACCGGTGGTGGTGCTCGGCGGCTGGCGGGTCGTGGACGCGGACGGCGTG
>NZ_JBFAMU010000877.1:0-1211 GCF_040656655.1 Micromonospora sp. NPDC049799 | reverse complement strand
ACCCCCGCGATCTTGCACTTTTTGCCCCGGCATTCCGGGCATAAGCCTTGTATTGAGGGCCGTAAGTGCAAGATCGCGGGGGAGGGGGTTGGGGGCGCCATAGCAGATCACCGGTTGGGGCGGGGGTTTTCCACAGGGGTGGGTCTTGTCCACAGGGGCAGCGGGTGGGGCGGTGTGCTGGGTTTCGCTTCGTGATCCTGTCCACATGACTACGCGGCTGTGGCGGATCGGTTCTCTGACGCGAACGCTTACCGTGAAGCGGCTGAGGACCCGCGTGAACCGGGAGGAACTGCGCCGCGTCCGCAGGGGCGTCTATGCCGATCAGCCCTGCGACGACGAGGATGAGCTGCGGGCTCTCCTGCTGTGTCTGCCCAAGGAGGCGGCGCTCACCCGGCAGAGCGCGGCCCGCCGGTACGGCTTCGGTGTGCTGCGGGACGACGTCGTACATGTCCAGCTGCCGGTCACGGTGCCGAAGCCCCGGTTGCCAGGGCTTGTCGTACACCACTCGGTCCTTCCGGTGGATCCGGTGCTCGTTGGCGGATTGCCCTGCGTGCCGGCGGCCCGGTGTGCGGTCGACCTCGCGCGGACCGTACGACGGTTGGACGCCCTGCCGGTCCTGGACGCCGCCATCCGAGCGGGAGCGGTCACGGCTGAGGAACTGCTCGCCGAGGTGGGCGTTCACCGGGCGTTGCGCGGGGTGCGCCAGGCGAGGGAGCTGATACCGCTGGCGGACGGTCGGGCCGAATGTCGGCAGGAGAGTCAACTGAGGTTGGTCGTCATCGACGGGCGACTGCCGCCTCCGGAGCCGCAGCTGTGGGTGTACGACGGCCTCGGCATTCCGCGCTACCGGTTGGACCTGGGCTATCGCGAGCGCCGGATCGGCATCGAGTACGACGGCGGATCCCATCTGGACCGCGATCGTCTCCGGTACGACCGGAGCCGCATCAACTGGCTCGACGCCGACGGTTGGCGAATGCGCTACTTCACCGACCGGGACCTCTACGCCCGACCTACCCACATCGTCGCAACGATCCGCGCCGCCCTCTCCTAATCCCCCACCCCCGCGATCTTGCACTTCCTGCCCCGGCATCTCCCTCATACACCGCATATCGAGGGCCGAAAGTGCAAGATCGCGGGGGTGGGGGGCGGCCGTGGGGGGTGGGGTGGGCTGTCAGCCTAGGCCGTTGACTGACGGGGTGCGTACGCAGTGG
>NZ_JBFAMU010000876.1:0-1212 GCF_040656655.1 Micromonospora sp. NPDC049799 | reverse complement strand
CTCGCCGCGCTGCGCGACCGGGTGGCGCGCGTCGCGACGTCCGGGCCGGCACGCCCGGCGCCACCGGTGTGATCTCCGTCCCCTCCCGGCCGAGGGGGAATCAGAGCACCGGGTCTGGATTTGCAGTTGGACGTGACTTCTGCACCGTTCCCCGCCGTGACGCCGGGGGACCTCATGAGCCCCCGGCAGCGACTGCGGCTCGTCCTCGTCCTCGGATCGCTGATCGCGGTGGGTCCGCTGACCATCGACATGTACCTGCCCGCGCTCCCCGCGATCGTCGCCGACTTCCAGACCACGTCGGCGGCGGTCCAACTGACCCTCACCGGCACGCTGGCGGGCCTCGCCATCGGCCAGTTGCTGATCGGCCCGCTGTCCGACGCCGTCGGCCGGCGCGCGCCGCTGATCGGCGGCGTCGCGCTGCACGTCGTGGCGTCCCTGCTGTGCGCCGTCGCACCGAACATCGCGGTTCTCGGTGGACTGCGGGTGGTACAGGGTCTCGGCATCGCCGCGGCCTCGGTGGTCGCGATGGCGGTGGTCCGCGACCTGTTCAGCGGCGCGGCCTTCGCCACGCTGCTCTCGCGGCTGCTGCTGGTCATGGGTGCGGCGCCGATCCTCGCTCCGACCCTCGGTGGCGGGCTGCTGCGCTGGACGGACTGGCGCGGGGTGTTCGTGGCCCTGGCCGCCTTCGGTGTGCTTCTCGTCGTGGTCGCCGCGCTCGGCCTGCCCGAGACGCTGCCGCGCGACCGGCGCCGGCGCGGCGGAGTGGTCGCGACGCTGACCGTGTACGGCACACTCCTGCGGGACCGTACGTTCGTGGGTCTGGTCCTGGTCGCCGGACTGGCCATGGCGGCGTTGTTCGCCTACGTGGCCGGGTCGTCGTTCGTCCTGCAGGAGCAGTACGGGCTCGACGAGCAGCAGTTCGGGCTCGCCTTCGGCGCGGGCGCGGTCGGGCTGATCGCGGCGACCCAGTTCAACGTACGGCTGCTGCGCCGCCACTCGTCGCAGCGGATCCTCGTCGCCGCCCTGGCCGTGGGAACCGTGGCCGGGCTGGCGCTGCTCGGCTTCGCCGCGACCGGGTTCGGTGGGCTGCCGAGCCTGCTGGTGTCGTTGTGGGTGGTGCTCGCCGCGGCGGGCCTCGCGATGCCGAACGCGCCGGCCCTGGCCCTGTCACGGCACGGGGAGGCGGCCGGCACGGCGTCCGCCCTGCTCGGC
>NZ_JBFAMU010000875.1:0-1218 GCF_040656655.1 Micromonospora sp. NPDC049799 | reverse complement strand
GCCCGCGCCGGCGCCGGTCTGCTCGGCGTGGCGGTCGCGGCGGCGGCGCCGTTGGCCCGCCGGCTGGCCCGGAAGGTCTCCCCGACATGATCGTCCCAGGCCACGCCGCGCCCGCCTCGGCCGCTGGCGAGGGCCGGTCCGGCGAGGGCGGGCTGCGGTTCGGGTACGGCACGAACGGCTTCGCCAACCACCGGCTGGACGACGCGCTGGCGGTCATCGCCGAGCTGGGCTACGCCGGGGTGGCGCTCACGCTGGACCACGACCACCTCGACCCGTTCGCCCCCGGGCTGGCCGGGCGGGTCGCCGCCGTGGCGCGCCGGTTGGACGCGCTCGGTCTCGGCGTGGTGGTGGAGACCGGCGCCCGGTACCTGCTCGACCCGTGGCACAAGCACGCCCCGACGCTGCTGCACGACGACTCGGCCCTGCGGATCGACTTCCTGCGCCGGGCCGCACGGGTGGGCGCCGACCTCGGTGCGGAGGCTGTCTCCTTCTGGGCCGGCGTACGCCCCGAGGCGGTCCCGCCGGCGGTCGCCTGGGACCGGCTGGTGGCCGGTTGCGCGACCGTGGTCGACGCCGCCGACGCGGCCGGCGTGACGCTCGGCTTCGAGCCGGAACCGGGAATGCTGGTCGAGGACATCGCGGGCTGGCGTCGCCTGCACGCCGCGCTCGGCGCGCCGGCGCATCTCGGCATTACCCTCGACATCGGACACTGTCGCTGTCTGGAGCCCCGGCCGGTGGCCGACTGCGTGCGCGAGGTGGCCGGACACCTGGTGAACGTGCAGATCGACGACATGCGGCGGGGTGTCCACGAGCACCTGGAGTTCGGCACCGGCGAGATCGACTTCCCGCCGGTGCTGCGCGCGCTGCGCGAGGTCGGCTACCGCGGCCTGGTCGCGGTGGAGCTGCCCCGGCACTCGCACGCCGCCCCCGCTGTCGCCGCCCGCTCCCTGGACTTCCTGCGCGCCGCCGACGCCACCAACGCCGCCGACGCCGAGGACGGGACCGCCGCACCCCACTGAACAGCACACGAGGGAGGAGAATCCGATGACACCGGATCGACTGCGGGAGGCCCTTCGGGGCGTACCCGATCCCGACTGGCTGGACACGGCCCTGCGCCGGGTGACGGCCGAGCCCGCGACGGTCACCGGCTCATTCGCCGCCGCCGGTCGGCGCTGCGGCCGGGACGAGCTGCCCGAGCTGCCCGGCTGGACCGCCGAC
>NZ_JBFAMU010000874.1:0-1219 GCF_040656655.1 Micromonospora sp. NPDC049799 | reverse complement strand
TGGGCCCTTCCGCTCCAGCAGTTCCTCTACCGGCAGGTCATGTACCTGGTGCCGGAGCGGGACACCGACCCCACCCGCCGGGCCGCGGCCCTCGCCGACGTGCTGCTGGAACGGCACGGCGTGGTGACCCGGGGCGCGGTCATGGCCGAGCAGGTCACCGGCGGCTTCGCCGCGGTCTACCCGGTGCTGTCCGCCCTGGAGGAACGCGGCGCCGCCCGCCGGGGCTACTTCGTGGAGGGTCTGGGCGCGGCCCAGTTCGCGGTGCCCGGGGCGGTCGACCGGATCCGGGCGCTCGCCGAGCCCGCCGACGGGGGACGGGGCCGGGGCGGGCCCACACTGGTGCTCGCCGCCACCGACCCGGCCAACCCGTACGGCGCGGCACTGCCCTGGCCGGAGCGGGTCGTCGACTCCGGTGACGGCGCGGCACCGGCGACCGGGCACCGGGCGGGCCGCAAGGCCGGCGCCCTGGTGGTGCTGGTCGCGGGTGACCTGGTGCTGTACGTCGAGCGGGGCGGCCGGACGATCCTGTCCTTCACCGACGACACCGACGCCCTGGCCGCGGCCGGCAAGGCCCTCGCCGACGCCGTCCACTCCGGAGCGTTGGGCGCCATGTCGGTCGAGCGGGCCGACGGCGAGGCGGTGCACTCGTCGCCGCTGCGGGACGCGCTGACCGCCGCCGGCTTCCGGGCCACGCCGCGCGGGCTGCGCCTGCGTGGGTGACCGGCTCGCTGCGGTGCTCCCGGAACGCCTAGCGTGTGACGCATGGCGCCGACCCCCTGGATCTCGCTGACCACCGACTACGGGCTGGCCGACGGTTTCGTGGCCGCCTGCCACGGGATGATCGCCCGCCTCGCGCCGACGGCGCGGGTGATCGACGTGACGCACCTGGTCCCGGCGGCGGACGTACGCCGGGGCGCGACCGTGCTCGCGCAGACCGTGCCGTACCTGCCCGCCGGGGTGCACGTCGCCGTCGTCGACCCGGGCGTGGGCACCGAGCGGCGCGGGGTCGTCCTCGACACGCCGGACGGGCTGCTGGTCGGGCCGGACAACGGGCTGTTGCTCGACGCGGCAGCGGCGCTGGGTGGGATCCGGGTGGCGGCCGAGCTGGCCAACGCGGAGTGGTTCGCCCCACGGGTGTCCGCCACGTTCCACGGGCGGGACGTGTTCGCACCGGTGGCCGCCCGGCTGGCGCTGGGCGCGCCGCTGACCGGGGCGGGCC
>NZ_JBFAMU010000873.1:0-1232 GCF_040656655.1 Micromonospora sp. NPDC049799 | reverse complement strand
AGCGGGGCGGACTGACCCGACCAGAGGCTCGCGTGCTCGCGGTCCCCGGCGGCCGCCGCGGCGCGCCGCAGCGGCGCGGTGAGCGCCGACTGCGCCGGGTACGGCGCGCGGGGAACCGCCGGATCGGCCAGGGCGCGGGTGACCCGGTTGGGCACACCACGGGCGAGTCGACCGGAGAAGGCCGACGTCAGGACGGTGCGGTGCCGACCCGGGGCCGTGGTGAGCGCGTCCTTGTGCACGTCGGGTACCGCCGACTCATGGGTGGCGAGGAAACCGCTGCCGATCTGCACCCCCTCGGCGCCCAGCGCGAAGGCCGCCCGGACCTGGCGGGCGTCGGTGATGCCGCCCGCCGCCACCACCGGCGCGGCGACCGCGTCGACGACCTGCGGAACCAGCGAGAGGGTGCCGACGAGGGACTCCTCGACCGGGCGCAGGAACGCGCCCCGGTGGCCGCCGGCGTCACTGCCGGAGGCGACGATCACGTCGACGCCGGCCCGGTCGAGGACGACGGCCTCCTCGACGGTCGTCGCCGTTGCCAGCACGACGACACCCCGGCGGTGCGCCTCGGCGACGACCTCGGCGTCCGGCACACCGAACACGAAACTGATCACCCGTGGCGCGGCCGCCAGGAGCGCGACGATCTGGTCGTCGTAGCGCGGCGCGGCCGGCGGCGGGCCGTCGGGGACGGCGACGCCGAGCGCGTCGTAGAACGGACGCAGCGGCGCGACGAACCCGGCCACGTCGTCGGCGTCGACCCGGACGTCCGCCTCACCCGGCAGCGGCACCCACAGGTTGACGTTGACCACCCCGTCCGTGCGGGACTTCAGGTCCGCGACGAGCGCGGTGATGCCCTCGGCGTCGAGATGGTTCGCGCCGAAGGACCCCACCGCGCCGGCCTCGGCGACCGCCACGGTCAGATCCACCGAGGAGAGGCCACTGCCGAACGGGCCCTGCACGACCGGCCGGCGCAGGCCGAGCAGGCGACTGAAGCGGGTCACCGGCCAAGGGGAGGTGGACGAGGTCATCGGTGTCCTTTCACGGGCCGTCGTGCGGCGTGGTTACCCCGAGGAGCATCTTCTAGTAACGGGGGCCACCCCCGCGCTTCCGGGCGAGGCGGTCACCCGGGCGGCGGGCGGGTAGCCTTCACCCCCGTGATCGTGGTGAGGTGCCGGTGACGGCCGTGGACAGCAGTGAGGCGCACGTCGGGCAGGTGCGCGCGCACGCCGACGCGC
>NZ_JBFAMU010000872.1:0-1236 GCF_040656655.1 Micromonospora sp. NPDC049799 | reverse complement strand
CCGGCACGCCGCCGAGCAGGCGCTCGCGGCGCCGGTACCCCTACCGGCGACGTCGTAGCCGGCCCACCCGCTGCGCCGGTCAGAGGATCAGCGCGCTCCGGCGGCGGTGGGTGAGGCCGTCCAGGACCAGCGTCAGGCCGGCCCCCAGCAGCCAGGCGTCCTTGGCCAGGCCGATGCCCTGCTGTGTGGGCCGGAGGCTGCCCGGCTCCCGCATTCCCGGCGTCCTGAGGTAGAGCTGCACCAGGCCGGCACCGAACCCGGCCAGCCCCAGCCCGGCCACCACCGCCGGGACGAACGGCACGATCAGCGCGACACCGAGGGCGATCTCGCTGCGGGAGAGCAGCTTGGCGAACCGGTCCGCGTCGAGCGCGCGGAGCTGCGGCACCGCCCCCACGGCCATCCCGTGCAGACCCTCTGCGGCCTCGCCTTCGAGGCTCCGTTTGCCCAGGCCGGAGTTGAGGATGAACGCGCCGATGCTGACCCGCAGCGGCAGATGCGTGAGCTTCATGACGTCACTCCCGTCCGACAGCCGAACCGTGCCCGCCGCCTACCCCGCACCGAGCGGGATAACCGCCTGCGGGCGGCACTGGGCCGACCGCACCGATCGGCGGTAGGTTCGCCCGGAGGGCGGGATCGGCGCTGCCGACGATGCGTTCGCCAGGGGTGTCGGCGGGGAGCAGGAGGAGATCGTGAGCCAGCAGGTCCGGGGAGTCATCTCCCGCAGCAAGGGCGCACCGGTCGAGGTCACCACGATCGTGGTGCCCGACCCCGGTCCCGGTGAGGCGGTCGTCCGCGTTCTGTCGTGCGGGGTCTGCCACACCGACCTGCACTACCGCGAGGGCGGCATCAACGACGACTACCCGTTCCTGCTCGGCCACGAGGCGGCCGGCGTCGTGGAGCAGGTCGGCGCGGGTGTGGACTCCGTCGCGCCCGGCGACTTCGTGGTGCTGAACTGGCGGGCCGTCTGCGGCGTGTGCCGGGCCTGCCGGCGGGGCCGCCCCTGGTACTGCTTCGACACCCACAACGCGGCGCAGAAGATGACCCTCACCGACGGCACCGAGCTGAGCCCGGCCCTGGGCATCGGCGCGTTCGCGGAGAAGACCCTGGTCCACGCGGGCCAGTGCACGAAGGTTGACCCGTCCGCGCGCCCCGCCGCCGTCGGCCTGCTCGGCTGCGGCGTGATGGCCGGTCTGGGCGCGGCGATGAACACCGGCGGCGTCACCCGGGGCGACTCGG
>NZ_JBFAMU010000871.1:0-1237 GCF_040656655.1 Micromonospora sp. NPDC049799 | reverse complement strand
CCGGACGACGCCCGGCCGCGTCCGGCGGCGCGGGCCGGCCGGGTCCTGGCGGCGGCGCCGCTGCCGGTCGCGCTGGTCGCGCTGGTCGGCCTGGCCGGCGTGGTGCTCGACCGGGTGTACGCGGGCTCGCTGCTGACCGTCCTGGTGCTCGGGTCGGCGGTCGGGTCGGTGCTGGTGAGCGTGGCGGCACCGGCGTCCGCCGGGTGTGCACCTCGAGGGCGTCCTCCCAGGTCTGCACCGGCCGGGGGGCGCGGCCGGTGAGGGTGCGGTAGAGAAGCGCGCCCAGGGCGTAGACGTCGCTGGCCGGATCGGGGGGCCCGGGACGCATCCGCTCCGGCGCGAAGTACGCGGGCGTACCCATCAGCAACTCGCCGGTCTGGCCGGCGAGCGGGTGGTGCGGCCCGGCGAGCGCGGCGATGCCGAAGTCGAGCACCTTCGCACCGGTGTCGGTCAGCATCACGTTGCCCGGCTTGATGTCGCGGTGCACGACGCCGATGCGGTGGGCGGCGGCGAGCGCGGCGGCGACCTGTCCGGCCATCCGGACGGCCTCCGGCCAGGGCAGCGGGCCGCTGGCGAGCCGGTCGGCGAGGTTACGCCCCTCGACCAGTTCCATCACCAGGTACGGCACGACGACACCGCCGGCGAGGGTCGCCTCGCCGTAGTCGTACACCTGGGTGACGTGCGGGTGGCTCAGCCGTGCGGCGGCGCGGGCCTCCCGCTGGATGGTGGCCCGCAGCTGCGGGTCGGTGGCGAGTTCCCCGGCGAGGGCCTTCACCGCGACGGGCCGGTGCAGGACCTCGTCGTCGGCGCGCCACACCTCGGACATCCCGCCGCGGCCGATGCGCTCGCGCAGGACGTAACGGTCGTGCAGCCGAAGGCTGGTCGTGAACGGCGACATAGGCGCCCAGTCTGCCTGGTCGATGCCGGCAGTCACCACCCGCCGTGCCCGGTTAGGTGCTCTTAGCCGTGGATGGTCCCGCTTTCGGCCGGCGCCCGGAGTGGCCGGCGTAACGCCGACGCACGCCCCGCCGGTCCCGACCGTGGAAGACGGCGGCCGTTCCGCGGGGCAGACGCGACGCCGGACGGCGTCAGGAGCAGCGGGGTGTGGCGGGCACCGGTGCGGGTTGGATGCGATCGGCGAGGCCGAAGCCCCGCGGCTACTGTGCGGGCGTCGACCGCGCGGTGCAGACCGTCGAGGAGGCGCTCAAGCTCTACGGCGCCCCGATCTACGTGCGTA
>NZ_JBFAMU010000870.1:0-1238 GCF_040656655.1 Micromonospora sp. NPDC049799 | reverse complement strand
CCCAGCCGGTGGCCCGACCGGCGTGCCGGTGCGCGGTGGCGAAGGCCGCCAGCAGTGGCGGGCCCAGCGCGTGCACCGTCGCCCAGCGGGCGGGCACCTGCTCCGCCTCCCCCGCGTCGAGGCAGACCTGGAGCCCGGCGGTGCTGTACATCATCGTGCGGCCGGCCGGTCCCCGCCGGTCGAACACGCGCCGCATGGCGCGGTAACGCGGGGTCTCCACCACCGATCGCGGCGGGCGGTACGGGTCGATGCCGCTGCGCCCGAGCACCAGCCCGGCGGCGGCCAGCAGAGCGGTGAGTTCGGCGATGTCGGCGTCCGTCGCGCGGATCAACGCGCCGATCGCGCTGCGCGGCGCGGTGGAGATCTCCACCTGCCCGCCCGGCTCCACGGTGACCGTGCTGCCGTACCGCAGTCGCGTGGCGGGGCTCGCGCCGTCGAGGGTGGGCGGGCAGTGCCGCCCGAGGGCCGCCCGCAGCCGTGCGCCCTCGACCGGACGGGCAGGATCGGCGGCGTCGTGGACAGTCCATTCCAACTCGACACCGGTGTGGGTCGGTGGTCCGGTCTTGAAGCAGATCCGGGCGATGTGACCGGCTGCCGCGTCGGACGACGAGAGGACTGTCCCGTGCTCCAGATTCGGCGACATCACCACAGGATCGGCCCCCCTACGCCACTCCGTGCTCCGGTCCCCGCCACCGTAACCCGACCCACCGTCATCGTTCGGGGCGTCGGTGGCGCCATCGTCTCCTGTCTAGCAGAAGAACTGCTGGTGGCCGGCGGGATCGCCGCGAGGAAGTTTCAGTTGCCGACGGTCGGGCTCGGGGGTGTCGAGGGCCCGCCGGGCGCCGTCGGCGCGGGCGACTCGGGCGCCTTCCCCGAGTCGGCCCGCTCGGCCTCGCCCACCAGGCCCCGGCAGAAGTCCTCGACCTTGTCCGCACCACCGGCGGCCGTCACGAGGTTGGCGAACGCCGGGGTCTCCAGCGCCCTGGCCCGCTGCGACGGCGGCTTGGCCTGGTACGCCCGACACAGCCCGGCCGCCTGCCCGGCGGGAGGTTCGGTGGTGCGCCCGTTGCCCGAGGTGGCGGATGCGTCCGCCGTGGTGGACGGTACGACGGACGGCGCGAGACTGCCGGTACCGGTGGTGCCGCCGCCGCTCGGAGTGCCCGGACCGTCGGTCGGGTCACCGGAGGTCGCGCCGCCGGAGGCGGTGTCGGCGGGAGCGGGGGTGGCCGGCCGGCGGG
>NZ_JBFAMU010000869.1:0-1250 GCF_040656655.1 Micromonospora sp. NPDC049799 | reverse complement strand
GACGCGGCGTACGCCGCCGCGTCGACGGCCGGCGCCGACGCCCTCGCCCTGTACGCCTATGACCTGATGCCGGCCGACCGCCTCGCCTGGCTGCGTCGCGCCGTGCCGGACCGGGAGGAGGTGCGGGCCGGATGACCGGATACCTGGTCCGCCGCGTCGCCCAGCTCGTGCCCGTGCTGGCCGTGGTGTCCGTGGTGCTGTTCCTGCTGCTGCGGCTGCTGCCCGGCGACCCGACCACCGAGATCCTCGGCCAGGAGGCCAGCGCGGCCGACCGGGCGGCGCTCCGTGCCGACCTCGGCCTCGACGCCCCGCTGTGGCGGCAGTTCGTCGACTGGATCGGCGGGGTGCTCACCGGCGACCTGGGCCGCTCCTGGCTGACCGACGAGCCGGTCGCCATGGTGATCGTCGACCGGCTCCCGGCCACCGTCGAACTGGGCCTCATCGCTCTGCTCCTCGCGGTCGCCCTCGGCATCCCGGCCGGCGTCCTCGCTGCCGTGCGGCGGCGTACGGCCACCGACTCGATGCTCACCGGGCTGGGCGTCCTGGCCCTGTCCACCCCGCACTTCTACCTCGCCGCGCTGCTGATCGGTGTCTTCGCGGTCTGGCTGCGGTGGGTGCCGCCGTCCGGGTACGTGCCGTTCACCGAGGATCCGGTCGGCAACCTGGTCCGGATGGTGCTGCCCGCGGTCGTCGTCGGCTCCACCGTGGTCGCGGTGGTGCTGCGGCAGACCCGGGGGTCACTGCTCGCCGCGCTCGGCGAGGACTACGTCCGCACCGCCGAGGCGACCGGCCTGAGCCGGCGGCGCGTCGTCACCGTGTACGCCCTGCGCAACGCCATGGTGCCGGTGGTGACGGTCACCGCGCTCCAGATCGGCGCCCTGATGAGCGCCACCGTCGTCACCGAGACGATCTTCACGCTGCCCGGCATGGGGACGCTGATCGTCAACGGCATCTTCAGCCGTGACCTGCCCGTCGTGCAGGGCGCCGTGCTCGTCGTCGTCACCTTCGTCCTGCTGGTCAACCTCGTCACCGACGTGGTCTACGCCTGGCTCGACCCGCGCATCACGTACTGAGAGGAGTCGTCGTGGCCACCGACACCACCACCCGCGCCGCCCGCCGGCCCGTGCTCACCCGGCTCCTGCGCGACCGGCGGGCCCGTTTCGCCCTGCCGGTGCTCGGCGCCGTCGCGGTCGCCGCCACCTCATGAGTTCCTCCCCTGCGGGTGTCGGCGGATCACGGGTTGAGTGCAG
>NZ_JBFAMU010000868.1:0-1260 GCF_040656655.1 Micromonospora sp. NPDC049799 | reverse complement strand
GTGCGGCCGGTCGGTCCACGCGTCGGCGGCGAGCCGGGCGTCGAGGCGGCGCCGGCGGACGACGGTGCGCAGGTGGTCGGCGCACGCCCGCCGGGCGATGCCGAGCAGCCAGGTGCGGGCGGAGGACCGACCCTCGAAGCCGGGCAGCGCCCGGAACGCCCGCAGGTACGTCTCCTGGGTCAGGTCGTCCGCGCTGTCCGGGTCGACCAGGGCGGCCGCGAAGCGCCACACCTCGGCCTGGGTGAGCCGGACGAAGGCGGCCTGGGCGACCGGGTCCCCGTCGCGGGCGGCGAGCGCCCACTCGCTCGCCGACTCGCGCGCGGCCGTGACCGCGTCGTCGGCCGGGCCGGCGGCGGCGCTTGCGCGCGGGACGGGGATCACGACAGACCAGGTTACGCGGAGCGGGGTGCGGCGGGAGGGTCCTTCGGCCCTTCCATGGCCTGCGCCACGTCGGGAACTTTTCCCACCCGCCGGTCGACTACCCGCTCATGAACTGCGACGACGTACGCGAGGCGCTGTCGGCGCGGCTGGACGGGGAGGACCCGCAGGCGGCACCGACGGTGCTGGAGGCGCACACGCGGAGTTGTCCGGGCTGCCGGTCGTGGCTGGCCCGGGCCGAGCGGGTGACCCGGCTGGCCCGGGTGCGACCGGTGGCCGTGCCCGACCTGACGGCCCCGGTGCTGGCGGCCGTCGCCGCCGACGCGGCGGTGGCCCGGGCGGTTCCGGTGGCCGCGCTGCGGGCCCGACGTCAGGTGCTGCGGGTCGCGGTCGCGGTCGCGGCGGTCGCCCAGGTGGCGGTCGCGCTGCCGGTGCTGCTCGCCGGGCTGGGGGTGGCCGCCGACCCGCACACCAGCCGGGAGATGGCCTCCTTCGACATCGCCCTGGCGGTCGGTTTCGCGCTGGCCGCGTGGCGGCCCGAGCGGGCGCGTGCGTTCGTACCGGTGGCCCTGGTGCTGGCGGTGTGCCTGGCGGGCACCAGCGCGGTGGACATCGCCAACTCCACCACCGCGCTCGTGCACGAGGTCGGCCACCTCGCCGCCGTGGTGCAGGCGGGTCTGCTCTGGGCTCTGGGCCGGGTCAGCGACGAGGCCGACCGGCCGCTGCGGGCGGCGGTCGCGGTGGGGCGCGGGTGACGCGCTCCGGTCCCGGCCTCCCGCGTCCTCGATGGGGCGCTCGGCGACCGGTTCGGCCGCCGGCGGATCTTCCTGCTGGGGGTGGTCTGGTTCACACTCGCCTCCCTGCTCTGCGGCCTGGCCCAGG
>NZ_JBFAMU010000867.1:0-1265 GCF_040656655.1 Micromonospora sp. NPDC049799 | reverse complement strand
CCAGCGCCCGGGCGAGCCGGCCGATGCCGCGCAGGTCGGCCAGCGCGGTGGTCACGATGTCCACCCGGCTGTCCGGGTCGTCCACCCAGTCCACCGGCACCTCGTGGATGCGCAGGCCGGCCCGCTGGGCGAGCACCAGCAGTTCGGTGTCGAAGAACCACCCGGTGTCGCGTACCAGCGGGAGGAGTCCCTCGGCGACGTCCGCCCGGATCGCCTTGAAGCCGCACTGGGCGTCGGAGAACCGGACCGCCAGGGTGCCCCGCAGCAGCAGGTTGTACGCCCGGGAGATGACCTCCCGCTTGGCGCCCCGCACCACCCGGGAGGTGCGGGCGAGTCGGGTGCCGATGGCCAGGTCGGAGTGGCCGGAGATGAGCGGGGCGACCAGCGGCAGCAGCGCCGCCAGGTCGGTGGAGAGGTCCACGTCCATGTAGGCGAGCACCGGCGCGGACGACGCCGACCAGGCCGCCCGCAGCGCCCGGCCGCGCCCCTTCGCGTCGAGGTGCAGCACCTCGACGCCGGGCAGTTCCGCGGCGAGTTCCCGGGCGACCTTCAGGGTGTCGTCGACGCTGGCGTTGTCGGCGATGGTGATCTGGAAGGGGTACGGGAAGTGCGCGCTCAGGTGCGCGTGCAACCGCTGGACGCACGGCCGGAGGTCGGTCTCCTCGTTGTAGACCGGTACGACCACGTCCAGCACGGCGGTCGGGGCGGTCGGCCGGGCCCGGACACCGGCCCGCGGGCTGGTGGAGCGGGTCATGTCAGCCCTCCTTTCCGCCGCTGAGGTCGTAGACGGTCACGCCGTCGACGGTCCGCGACTCGAAGGTGTCGGCCACCCAGGCCGCGATCTCCGACGAGGCGGTGCTGCCGCCGTTGGTGCCGGGGAAGGCACCGCCTCCGATGAACCAGTGGATCTGCCCGTCGGCCACGTACTCCTGGAACCGGGCGAGGGTCGGTGACGGGTCGCTGCCGTTGAACCCGCCGACCGCCATCACCGGATCCCCGGTGGCCAGCTGGTAGCCGGAGGCGTTGTTCGCGCCGACCGTCGCGGCGATCCAGGTGTAGTCGTCGCTGTCGCGTTCCAGCAGCTCGCGCAGCTCGGCGCTGGGTTCGCGGGCGTCCAGCAGGCCGCCCATGCCGCCGCCGGCCCGGTCCGCGCCGTTCCCGCCGGGGAAGCCGGGCACCTGACCGCCGGGGAAGGAGGGGACCTGCCCGCCGGGCAGGGTCGGAAGCTGGCCGCCGCCGGGGAGGGACGGGAGCTGGCCGGGCTG
>NZ_JBFAMU010000866.1:0-1270 GCF_040656655.1 Micromonospora sp. NPDC049799 | reverse complement strand
CCGCGCGGCACGGACCCGCCCCGGCCGGCCCGGACGTCGGCGATGGCCGCGCCGATGGCCGTGGTGGCCGAGTTGGACTTGGGCGCGGTGGCCAGGTGGATGACCGCCTGGGCAAGGTTGAGCTGGGCCTCGGGCAGCCCGACGTACTCGACGGCGTGGGCGGCGGCGGTGGCCACGCCGAGCGCGGCCGGATCGGCCATGCCGACGTCCTCGCTGGCGAAGATGACCAGGCGCCGGGCGATGAACCGGGCGTCCTCTCCGGCCACCAGCATCCGGGCCAGCCAGTGCAGGGCCGCGTCCACGTCCGATCCGCGCATGCTCTTGATGAACGCGCTGGTCACGTCGTAGTGGGCGTCGCCGTCGCGGTCGTACCGGACCGCCGCCGTGTCGACCGCCTGCTCGGCGGTGGCGAGGTCGATCCGGCCGGTGCCGAGGGCGGTGGCCGAGGCCGCGGCCGCCTCCAGCGCGGTGAGCGCCTTGCGAACGTCGCCGGCCGCGAGGCGGACGAGGTGGTCCTCCGCCGCCGGGTCGAGGGTGAGGATGCCGGCCAGGCCGCGCTGGTCGGCGACCGCGCGGCGCAGCAGGCCGCGGACCGCCGCGTCGTCCAGCGGCTGGAGGGTGAGCAGCACGCACCGCGACAGCAGCGGCGAGATGACCGAGAAGTACGGGTTCTCGGTGGTCGCCGCGAGCAGCGTGACCGTGCGGTCCTCGACGGCGGCGAGCAGCGAGTCCTGCTGGGTCTTGCTGAACCGGTGGACCTCGTCGATGAAGAGCACGGTCTGCGGGCCGCCGGACCGGCGCTGGCGGCGGGCGGTCTCGATCACCGCGCGGACGTCCTTGACCCCGGCGGAGAGCGCCGACATGGCGACGAACCGGCGGTCGGTGGCGCGGGCCACCAGGTGCGCGATCGTGGTCTTGCCGCTGCCCGGCGGCCCCCAGAGGATGACCGACATCGGCGCGGCGCCGGAGACGAGTTGCCGCAGGGGTGCGCCCGGCGCGAGGAGATGATCCTGACCGACCAGCTCGTCGAGGCTCGCCGGACGCATCCGGACCGGAAGCGGGGAATCCTCGCTGACCGGGGTGAAGCCGTCCACACCGGCGGAGCCCGTGGGCGCGGCGGGCGCACCGGCGGGTTCACCGAGGGTGAAGAGGGCGTCGGACTCCATCACGGGAACAGTACCGGGCCCGGCCGGTGGCGCCGGAACCAGCGCCGCCGACCGGGCCGTCGGTGATCGGATCCGGTCAGCCCCGGCCCGGGCGCCGACCGCGG
>NZ_JBFAMU010000865.1:0-1271 GCF_040656655.1 Micromonospora sp. NPDC049799 | reverse complement strand
CGAGGGCGCGGCCGGGTGGCTCGCGCCGGGTGGGCACCTGGTGGTGGAGGTCAGCGAGGGGCAGTCGGGGGCGCTGTGCGCCGCGATGACGGCGGTCGGCCTGGTGCCGGTGGTCGTACGCGACGACGAGCGGGACGCCGTCGCCGTCACCGGTCGGGCCAGCGGGTCCGGCCGCTCGGGCGTGGCCGACGGGCAAAGAGGGAACTAACCTCGCGTCAGGTTCGTGACGGCGGAGGGCGGGGTCGGGTGGGCAACGCAGGTGTGCCGGTGGTCGTCGGGCTGGACAACGGCGGCACCAGCAACAACGCCACGGTCCTCACCGTGGACGGTCGGTTCCTCGTCGACGGCCTGGTGGAGATCCCCAGCGAGGTGCGCGTCGGGCCGGAAGCGGCCATCGAGGCGCTGGCCCGCGCGCTCGACGGCGTGCTGGCGCTGACCGGGGTGCCCCGCGAGCTGGTCCGGGCGGTCGGGCTGGACACCCCCGGTCCGGCCAGTGCCGACGGGGTGATCTCGTCGCGCGGCTCGACCAACTTCTCCCAGCCGGAGTGGCGGGGCTACGACGTGCGGGGCGCGCTGGAGCGACGTCTCGGCCTGCCGGTGGTCTACCTCAACGACGGCAACGCCGCCGCGCTCTACGCCCACCACACGTACTTCGGCGCGGACGCCATGCGCCGCTCGTCGGTGTCCGCGATCGTCGGCACCGGGCTGGGCGGTGGCGTGGTGGAGGCCGGACGGGTGATCGCCGGGGCGGCCGGGATGGCCGGCGAGCTGGGCCACGTGCACCTGCCGCTGGTGGGGGTGCTCACTCCCGACCAGCCGGAGCCGACCTGCGCGTGCGGGTTCGTCGGTGACGCCGAGAGCGTCGCGTCGCTGACCGCCATCGAGCGGAACCTGCTGCCGTACTGGCTGGCCCGTTTCCCCGGGCACCCGCTGGCGGCCGAGCCACCGGCCCGGGCGGCGAAGCTGGTCCGCGCGTACGGCGAGCGGGGCGACGCACTGGCCCGGGAGATCTTCCGGCAGCAGGCGGCGGCGATCGGCCGGCTGTTCACGATCGCGGCCAACTTCACCGACCCGCACGCGTACTTCGTCGGGGGCGGCGTGGTGGAGGCGGCGCCGGAGTTCCGCGACTGGTTCCTGGCGACCGTCCGCGAGCACACCGTGCTGCGGGAGGAGCAGGCGGCGGTGGCCACCTTCGCGCTGGTACCGGAGCGCGACATGGCCGGTGCCCGGGGGGTGGCGATCGCGGCGCTGGAGGCGCTGCGCGCCGGGCC
>NZ_JBFAMU010000864.1:0-1280 GCF_040656655.1 Micromonospora sp. NPDC049799 | reverse complement strand
TCCCGGCCGCCCCCCCGCGCCCGCCCCCCGGGGTGGTGGGCCGCGGGGGGGGGCCCGCTCCCCCCGCCCAGTCCGCGGTGGGCCCCCGGGCCCGCGCCCCCCGGGGCGCGGCCCTGGGGCCGGCCCCCCCGGCGCAACGCCCCCGTCAACTCTCCCGCCCCGGCGCGGACCCGCGCCAGCACCCCGTCGGAGGCGACCCGCCGGTCGAACCCGTCGGCGTCGACCACCGCGGTCCCCGCGGCGGTGTCCACCTCGTGATCAACCATCGGACGCCCTTTCGGAAAAGAGTGTTAACTGTTAGTGGTAAAAGTTCTTACTGAAGGGCCCTCCCTGTCAAGACCGTGGGCGAAGTTTTCAAACTGTTACCTGGCGCACAGCCCGCGGGCCGCCTCCGCTCTTGCCCGGACACGCCTGCGCCGACCAGCATGAACACTGGTTGATCAAGGAGGTGATGCCGCATGTCCGACACCGTCGTGGTCGGCCTCGACGTCGGAGGTACGTCCACTCGCGCGGCCGCCGTGACCCTCGACGGCCGCCGCGTCGGCTCCGGTCGGGCCGGCGGCGGCAACCCCACGAGCCACGGCGCGGACCGGGCCGCCGACGAGCTGCGCGCGGCCCTGCGCGCCGCGCTCGCCGAGGTCGACCCCGACCGGGTACGCGCCGGCGTGATCGGCCTCGCCGGAGCCGCCCGCCTGCTCGCCGACCCCGCCGGGCGGGACGCCTTCGACCGGGCCTGGCAGGACGCCGGCCTCCGCTGCCCGTATTCGATTCACGGCGACGCCCTCGTCGCGTACGCCTCCGGCACCGCCCGCCCGCACGGCACCGTGCTGATCGCCGGCACCGGCGCCATCGCCGCCGCGGTACGGGACCTGCGGCTGGACCGCGTGGCGGACGGGCACGGCTGGCTCCTCGGCGACGCCGGCTCCGGCTTCTGGCTGGGCCGCGAGGCGGTCCGGCGCCTCCTGGCCGACCTGGACCGGGCCCGCACGCCCGACCCGCTCGGCACCCGCGTTCTCACGTCGCTGCTCGGCACGGCCGAGGTCGCGCCCCGCCCCCGGCACACCGTCGACGCGCTGATCCAGGCGGTCACCCGCCGGCCCCCGGTCGAGCTGGCGCGACTCGCTCCACTGGTCGTCGACGCGGCCCGAGACGGCGAACCCGTCGCCACGGCGCTGATCGCCGAGGCGGCAGCGCACCTCGCCGGGCGGGAGTTCGGCCCGAACGTCTACTCGACGCTCGACGTGCTCCAGGTCCTCTACGACCGGATCCTGCGGATCACC
>NZ_JBFAMU010000863.1:0-1282 GCF_040656655.1 Micromonospora sp. NPDC049799 | reverse complement strand
CGTCGAGCTCCAATTGGACACGGTGCGCGAGACTACGACCCAGTGGGTCACACTCCGCGCCGGTGACCAGGACGGCGTGGCGTCCGTGGGCGAGACCCCCGGCGGCCGACGTGCCACCCGCCGCGGGCACCTCGGCGACCGCCTCGTCCGTCGGCGCGACCTCGGTCCCCTCGACCGCCGGTTCCGTCGGCTCGGCGGTCGTGGGCTCCGGCGCCGCCGAGGTCGGCGTGGCCCCCACACCCTGCCCGACCACCGAGCGGGTCGCCGTCTGGCTCGCCAACAGGCGCAGGTTCGCGTCGTACGCCTCGGCGGCGAGGGTGACCCGACCCTCGGTGACGTCCTCGGCGAAGGACACCCGGTAGCGCGCGGTGACCGTACGGTCCGGGCAGAGCGTGCCCGGATCCAACTGCCGGTCGGTCAGCCGGGCCACGTCCCCGTCGGTGCGGACGTCCAACGGGAACGAGCCCGTCTCCTCGATGCGGTCCATCCTGACCTGGTCGAGCCGGAGACCCTCCACCCGCAGCACCATCGACCACCGCACCTTGACGCAACCGCCCCGGTCCCGGCGGACCACCGCCGAGACCGTCTCCACCCGTTCACCGGCCCGGAACTCGTCCGGCAGGCCACTCAGCTCGGTGGTGTTGGCCGCCAGCGCGGGCGCGGGCGCCGCCAGGCCCACCCCGGTCAGACAGGCCAGCACCACCCCGGTCCGCAACACGTACCGCCACACCGTCCGCACTGTTCCGCCCTCCCGTCGGTCGCCTCCACTGAGCAACGCTAGGAGCGGAGCAGGCCAGCCGGTAGACGGGCGTGTTCGCACCGGTCGCCACATCCGAGGGCCCGTTTCACCCAGCGTGGTGAACCGGTCACCACTCCCCCGCGACACGCCGGGTGACCGACGCGGGGGAGAATCGGCCGGTGTCCGAGCTCTCCACCGCCTTCGTCCGCCTGCACGCCCGCCTCGCGCCGGTGCCCTTCGTCCCGGAGGTGCGGCTGCACCAGGCCGACGACGCCGTCGGGCTCTGGGAGCTGACCGAGGGCGAGTTCCGCAGCTCCCAGCCGCCGCCGTTCTGGGCGTTCGCCTGGGCCGGCGGGCAGGCCCTCGCCCGGTACGTCACGGACCACCCGGACCTGGTCGCCGGCCGCCGGGTGCTGGACCTGGCCGCCGGATCCGGACTGGTGGCGATCGCCGCCGCGCGGGCCGGTGATCGGGTCCGGCAACATCGGGACCGACCTGATGATCAAGGTGCTGCGGCTCAGTGACAGCCTGCGCATGGTGGCG
>NZ_JBFAMU010000862.1:0-1285 GCF_040656655.1 Micromonospora sp. NPDC049799 | reverse complement strand
GGTCGACCGCGCGGTGCGCCGGGTGCTGCTCCAGAAGGGACAGCTGGGGCTGCTCGACGCCGGGTGGGACCCGGTGCCGCCGGCGCTGGACGGCGTCGACCTCGCCGACCGGGAGGCGGTACGCGGCACCGTCGACCTGGATCCACCGGCGAACCGGACGCTCGCCCGCGAGGTGGCCGAGCGGGCCGTGGTCCTGCTGCGCAACGACGGCGTCCTGCCGCTGGCCCGGCCGGCGCGGATCGCCGTGGTCGGCCCGCAGGCCGGGAACCCGACCGCGGTGCTCGGCTGCTACTCGTTCCCGGTGCACGTCGGGTCCCAGCACCCGGAGACGCCGGTGGGGATCGAGCTGCCCACCCTCGTGGAGGTGCTGCGCCGCGAGTTCCCGGGCAGCGAGGTGGACGTGACCACCGGTGCGAGCGTCGACGGCCCGGACACCCGCGGGTTCGCCGCCGCGATCGAGGCGGCCCGGGCAGCGGACGTGGTGATCGCCGCCCTCGGTGACCGGGCCGGGCTGTTCGGCCGGGGCACCAGCGGCGAGGGCTGCGACGTGGAGTCCCTGGCGCTGCCCGGTGTGCAGCAGCACCTGCTCGACGAGCTGCTGGACACCGGCACCCCGGTGGTGGTGGTGCTGGTCGCCGGCCGGCCGTACGCGCTGGGCCGGGCGGTCGACGAGGCGGCAGCCATCGTGCAGTCCTTCTTTCCCGGCGAGGAGGGACCGGGCGCGATCGCCGGCCTGCTCAGCGGGCGGATCGAGCCGCAGGGACGGCTGCCGGTCAGCGTTCCCCGCCGCACCGGCGGCCAGCCGACCACCTACCTCGCCGCCCGGCTCGGACAGGCCAGCGACGTGTCGAACCTCGATCCCACACCGGCGTACGGCTTCGGGCACGGGCTCGCGTACACCACGTTCGACTGGTCGGAGCTGGCGGTCGGGCGGGCGGCGGCGTCGACCGACGGTGAGCTGCGGCTGGCCTTCACGCTGCGCAACACCGGCGGTCGGTGGGGCAGCGAGGTGGTGCAGCTGTACGCACACGACCCGGTCGCCTCGGTGGTGCAGCCGGTGCAACGGCTGATCGGCTACCGGCGGGTGTCGCTGGACGCGGGCGCGTCCTGCCGCGTCGAGGTGACGGTCCCGGCCGACCTCTTCTCGTTCACCGGGCGCGACGGCACGCGGATCGTCGAGCCGGGCGAGAGGCGACCAGGTCCTCCTGCGGGAGGTGGTCGTCGTACGGCTCGGTGAGGGGCATGTGGCAAGTCTCCCACCGCGACCGGGCCCACCGCCTGATGA
>NZ_JBFAMU010000861.1:0-1285 GCF_040656655.1 Micromonospora sp. NPDC049799 | reverse complement strand
CCCGCGGGCGGCGCACGACGACGACCGGCCGGCGATCTCCGCCGCCCGATACGGGTCGGCGGGGATCCTGCCGATCCCGTGGGCGTACCTGCGGATGATGGGCGCGGAGGGTCTGACCCGCGCGACCGGGGTGGCGGTGCTCGCGGCGAACTACGTGGCGGCGCGGCTGCGGCAGCACTTCCCGGTGCTGTACGCCGGCAACAAGGGCCTCGTGGCGCACGAGTGCATCCTGGACCTGCGTCCGCTGACCCGGACGACCGGGGTGACGGTGGACGACGTGGCGAAGCGGCTGATCGACTACGGCTTCCACGCGCCGACGATGTCGTTCCCGGTGGCCGGGACGCTCATGGTGGAGCCGACCGAGAGCGAGGACGTGGCCGAGCTGGACCGGTTCTGCGACGCGATGATCGCGATCCGCGCGGAGATCGACAAGGTGGGGTCGGGCCAGTGGCCGGCGGGGGACAACCCCCTGGCGAACGCCCCGCACACCGCGGCGATGGTGTCCGGTGACGAGTGGCCCCACGCGTACCCGCGGTCGGTGGGCGCCTACCCGGCCGGGGTGGACCGGGCCGGGAAGTACTGGCCGCCGGTGCGCCGCATCGACGGCGCGTACGGGGACCGGAACCTGGTGTGCTCCTGCCCCTCGCCGGAGGCGTTCGAGAGCTGAGCGGTGGTGCCGTGGCGCCGGGGCGGTCGTGGTGCCGCCGCCCCGGCGGGGCGTCGACCTGGGCGGCGGGTGTCCCGACCGGGGGGACTAGCCTGGTCGACGCGAACGTTTGCTGACGCTGAGTGGTCGCTCAGGCGACGAGAGCGTGTCGGGCGGGCCCGCGGTGCGGGGCGATGGTCCGGCCGTCGGGGAGCAGTTCGCCGGTGTCCTCGAAGACGATGACACCGTTGCAGAGCAGGCTCCAGCCCTGCTCAGGGAAGCAAGCGAGGACGCGGGCGGCTTCCCGGTCGGTCGCTTCGGCGGAGGGGCAGGTGGGTTGGTGCTGACACATCGGGTTCTCCGGACTGTGGGGGCACTGTGTCATGGTTCACATGACCAGTGACGCACAGTACCAAGCGAAACTGTGCGACATCGAGCAGGTATGTGACTGGTTTCCGGGAAATCCACTGAACGGACGAGCGAGAATGGGCCAGATGGCGTGGAAACGCTCCCACATCGCGTGACCGACGTGCCCGCGGCGCCCGCCGGCTGTCGCCGTACGCTCGCCGAGCGTGCCCGCTGGGAGTGGCGCCCCGCCGACGGCGGCGACCCCGCCGTACGCGCGCAGGAGTTCCTCGC
>NZ_JBFAMU010000860.1:0-1287 GCF_040656655.1 Micromonospora sp. NPDC049799 | reverse complement strand
CGGCGCGGCGCGCGGCGCGGTGGGCCGGACCGTCGCCCGGGTGCCGGCGCCGTGGCCGTACGTCGTGGCGGTCTTCCTCGGCACCAAGATCGTGCTCAGCCTCGTCGGTGTGCTCGCGTTGAGCGCGTTCGACGAGGTGCCGTGGGCGCCGCCGCCGCACGAGGCGATGATGCGCCAGCAGCAGCGGGACGTCTCGGAGCACCGGTGGCTGTCGCTCTGGTTCGCCTGGGACTCGTTCCTCTACGACCATCTCGTGCAACAGCCGCTGGACGAGCCCTGGCGGGACTTCGCGTTCCCGTTGCTCTACCCGTTCCTGGCGAAACCGCTGGCCCCGCTGCTGGGTGGGCGGACCGCGCTGGCGCTGCTGCTGGTCGCCAACGTCGCGTTCCTGCTGATGCTCTACTACGCGCACCGGCTGGCCGAGCGGCTGCTCGGCGACGACGCCGGTGCCCGCCGGTTCGTCCGCTACCTGGTGCTGCTGCCGGCCGCGTTCCTGTTCCAGGCGGCGCTGACCGAGTCGCTGTTCCTCTGCCTCGCCCTGGCCGCCTTCCACTACGCCGAGGACCGCCGCTGGCTGCTCGCCGGCATCGTCGGGTACTTCCTCGGGCTGAGCCGCTCGGTGGGCTTCGTCGTCGTCGTCCCGTTGGCCCTGGTGCTGCTACGCCAGCACGGTTACCGGTGGCGACCGCGGGACCTGGCGCGGTACGTGCGCGTCGGCTGGCCGCTGGTGCTCGTACCGGCCGGCTGGCTGACGTTCATGGCGTTCTGCCGCTGGCAGGGCGGGGACTGGTTCGCCTACAAGCACGCCCAGGAGAAGGGCTGGGGCATCTCCGTGCAGAACCCGCTCGGGGTGCTCTGGCACGGCCTGACCGGGACGGCGCCCCGAGACGCCCTGCGGGTGTGGATCGCCGTCGTGGTCCTGGCCGTCCTGGTCGCGGGCGCCCGCCGCCTGGGACTGCCCTACCTGGTGTACGGGGTGCTGATGGTGCTGGTGCCGTTGTCCATGGGACCACCGGTGTACAAGAGCCTGCTGCGCTACCTGCTGGCGGTCTTCCCGGTCGCCCTGGTGCTGGCCCGGTGGGCCCGGCACGCCGGCGTCGACGTGTGGCTCACCGCCGCGCTCGCCCTGCTCCAGGGGGCGCTGTTCGTCATCTGGCTGGCGTACTGGACGCACTTCATCATCTGAGCCGGGTCGGCGACACCCGGGCCGGTCGGCGTCACCGGACCGGGTCCGCCTTGCGGACGCGTCGGCTCGACCCCGCCCGGCTCGTCGGCCGTGCCGGCGTC
>NZ_JBFAMU010000859.1:0-1289 GCF_040656655.1 Micromonospora sp. NPDC049799 | reverse complement strand
ACCCGGGCGACGGCGCGGGCGGCGTCCGTGGTGGTGTCGGCCTCGGCGACGGACAACTCACCCAGCTCCCGCAACAGCGCCAACCGACGGTCGCCCACCACCCGGCCGGTGGTGTCGCTGGTGGCGACGAAGACGCCGAGCACCTGTCCGTCGGCGCCGTGGATCGGGCTGTAGGAGAAGGTCCAGTACGTCTCCTCCTGGTAGCCCCGCCGGTCGGTGAACAGCCTCGTGTTCTCTCCGTGCGCGGCGCCCCGGCCGGCGAGCACGCCGTCGGCCAGCGGGCCCATGGCGTCCCACACGTCGGGCCAGCACTCCGCGGCGGGCTGTCCGATCCCGGCCGGGTACTTGTCGCCGAGGATCGGCGTGTACGCGTCGTTGAACAGCTGCACCAGCTCCGGCCCCCACCACAGCAGCATCGGGATGGTGGAGGGGAGCACGGTGCGCACCGCGGCGCACAACTCGGCCGGCCAGGACTCCACCGGCCCGAGGGAGGTGGCGGCCCAGTCGTGGGCGCGGTGGGCGGCGCTGGTGGGGTCGTCGCCACCGAACAGATCCTCGACGGTCGGTGGGCGGCCCGTCGCCCTGTTGCCGGCCCGCCCGCCCCCCATGTCCCGTGCCCCTTGTCCCCGTCCCGCCCCGGTCCCGGGCGGTCTGTGCGGTCATTGTCTCCCGAGCGGAGGCGGTTCAATCCCGCTCGACGGGTTATCTGGGGCACGCTCCCCGGCACGGGGGCGACGTGGCCCACGGTGGCGACCGGCCGGGCGTGGGACGGCCGAACCCGCGGTGCGCCACTATGCTCCGGCCATGGTCCCGGTCTCCTGTGTGCTGCTGGTGGATGCGGACGGGCGGCTGCTGATGCAGCTGCGGGACGGCAACGCGGCCTACCATCCGCACGTGTGGGGGCTGCCCGGCGGGCACGGCGAGCCGGGGGAGACCCCGGAGGAGACGGCCGTGCGGGAGCTGTGGGAGGAGACCGGGCTGCGGCCGGTCGGCGCGCTGGCCCCCTTCGCGGTGCAGGAGGTGCCCGAGGTGTGGCGGGTCAAGCACTACTTCTGCGGCCCGACCCGCGCCCGGCAGGAGGACGTGGTGCTCGGCGAGGGCGCCGCAATCGTCTTCCTCACGCCGGAGGAGGTCCTCGACGGCCGCCCGTACACGCCGGGCACCGCCGAGGTGCTGGCCCGCTTCCTCGACTCACCCGTGCACGCCGGGTTGGCCGTCCAGGCCGCCGCCGGCTGACGACCGGCCGTCGGCCGGCGGCGGTCAGGCCGACGCGGGAGGTTGCCAGTCGG
>NZ_JBFAMU010000858.1:0-1290 GCF_040656655.1 Micromonospora sp. NPDC049799 | reverse complement strand
TCAAGGAGGACCTGTGCTCACTGTCGGTGACCGCTTCCCGGAGTACGAACTCACCGCCTGCGTGTCGCTCGACGCCGACCGGGCGTTCGAGACCACGACCAGGAACAGGGTGTGCTTCCACAGCCGGTGCTCCTTGACGGTCGCCTCCAGCTCGCCGAGGGTGCAGCGCACCACCAGCTCGTCCGGCCAGGTCGCCCGGTACGCGACGACGACCGGGGTGTCCGGCGGGTAGCCGCCGGCCAGCAGCTCGACCTGGGCCTGGCCGGACCGGGCGGCGGAGAGGAACAGCGCCATGGTGGTGCCGTGCCGGGCGAACTCCCGGACCCGCTCCCCGGGCGGCATCGGCGTCTTCCCGCCCTCCAGGCGCGTGAGGATCACCGACTGGGCGACCTCGGGGATGGTCAGCTCCCGGCCGACGAGCGCGGCGGCGGCGGTGAACGAGGAGACCCCGGGCACGATCTCGGTGTCGAGACCGAGCGCGCGGCACAGGTCGAGCTGTTCCTGCACCGCGCCCCACAGCGCCGGGTCTCCGGAGTGGACCCGGGCCACGGTCAGCCCCCCGGCGGCGGCACGCCGGTAGAGCGGCAGCAGCCCCTCGACGGGCAGCCGCGACGAGTCGACGACCTCGGCGTCGGCGCGGGCGTGGGTGAGCACGTCGGCGTGGACGAGGCTCGCCGCCCACACCACCACGTCGGCGGCGGCGATCACCCGCGCCGCCCGCAGCGTCAACAGGTCCGCCGCGCCGGGGCCAGCGCCGACGAACCACACCTTGCCGGTGGTCACAGGTGTCCTCCCCGGTGGTCCCGGCGGGCCGGGACGAGCAGCGTCGACAGGTACGGCAGGTCGTCGGCGGTCGCGTCGTACGGGCCGATCCGCTCGTCGGGCAGGCCGAGGCTGCGCCCCAGCACGGCGTCGTCCAGGCGACCCGCCCGCCGCAGCGCACCCACCAGGTCGGCGTGGCGGCGCCAGCCCTTGTAGACCACGACGGTGCCGGGGCCGGCGAGCGCGTCGGCGACCGGCGCCAGCCCGGCGGTGGCCGGCAGCAGGGTCAGCGGTTCCCGCCCCTCGCAGAGCGGCAACCCGCTGCGGGCGGCGAGGTCCTGCATGGCGGTGACGCCGGGAACCGTGCCGACCACCACGTCGGGCCGCAGGGTGCGGACGCTCTGGGCGAGGTAGGAGAAGGTCGAGTAAACGTTCGGGTCGCCGATCGTGGCGAACGCGACCGCGCGGGCACCGCCGTCGAGGGCGGCCGCCACGGTGCGGGCGGCGCCGTCCCAGGCCCGCTCCCGC
>NZ_JBFAMU010000857.1:0-1291 GCF_040656655.1 Micromonospora sp. NPDC049799 | reverse complement strand
GCCGCCCCGTACGTCTGGCAGCCGGCCAGCAGCGCCGTGACGCCGGCCGCGCCGCCGCCGGCCAGGACCGCCCGCCGACAGGGCCGGGCGTCCCGTGGATCGTCGCTCATCCCGTTGTCCCTCCCGGCGCGCGTCACCGCTGCACGCCGAACGTCGTGAAGTACCAGACCGACGAGGTCAGCCACACCCCGATGAGCGCGGTGAAGACGACACCGCCGACCACCGGCAGCACCCAGCCGGCCAGGCCGGGCTTCGGCAGGGCGAGCATCTTCGTGGTGAACACCCCGAAGAAGAAGCACCCGAGCGCCGAGTGCAGCAGCGTCCGCAGGTCGGCGTCGGCGAAGCCCAGCGCGTAGAGGCAGTGCACCGCGACCGGAACGGTCAGCAGGAACGCGATCCGTCCCGACCAGCGGTGCGTGACGCCGGCCCAGGACGGCGTGAACCGGCCCAACCGGCCGTACATCGCCAGCGCGGAGAGCACCTGGAGGACCGCGAAGAGCGCCGCCCCGGTGCCCAGCCACACCTTGACCGTCTGCGCGCTGGAGAAGCCGGCGAGGTTGACCGCGATCCCGGTCGGCGGGTGGGTGCGGCCGTAGGCGCCCAGCGCCACCGCCACGCCCGCACCCACCAGCAGGGGCACGAGGAGCGACGCCCGGCCGGCGCGGGCCGGCGCCGGGTCGGCGAAGGGACCGGCGAACGGGTCGGGCAGCATCTCCACCCGTACGGTCGGCCCGGGGTCCATGGTGGCCCGGGGCCCGTTGCGGCGGTGGTCCGCCATCACCCACCGGTCCCGGTGCCCGGCACGACCGGCTCGGCGGTGATCCGGACGCCGTTGACGATCGTGGTGCCGAAGGCCGGATCCAGCGGCGGCGCCGACACCGGACGGCCGTTCCAGGTCACCACGCCGGTCTGCGTGCCGTCGGGCAGCAGGATCCAGCCACCGTCCACCCCCGCGTCGCGGACCTGCGCGGTGGCCCGGTAGAGCGCCGGCGCGTTTCCGCCGGTCGCGGTGGCCGTGAACGCCCACGTCCTTCCGCGGCCCGTCACCTCACCGGTGGCCCGGTCGCCGTCGATCCGCCCGGTCAACCGGGCGCCGTCCTTCCCGGACAGGTCGAGCGCGCCGCCGGTCACCGTGCCGCGCAGCCAGATCTCCAGGCTCCGGCCGTCGCAGACGTACGCCGACGCCTTGTCGCCCTTGACGGTGACGGCGATGGTCGCGCCGCCGTCGAGGCGGCCGGTCCAGGTGCCGTCCACCGCCGGTGCGGGTGCCGCCGGCGGCGGTGCCGGTTCG
>NZ_JBFAMU010000856.1:0-1292 GCF_040656655.1 Micromonospora sp. NPDC049799 | reverse complement strand
CCGGACCGTCACCGGGAGCGGCGCTCCCGGTGACGGTCCGGCCCGGTCCGGTCCGCCCGCGGACCGGCCCTCGCCGCACGGCCCGGCGGCGACCGAACGCGCCGGCGACGACGGAGGTACGTCCTGATGCCGCTGTGGTTGGAGCTGGTGCTCCGGGTGGGTGCCGTGCTGGTCGCGTTCCTCACCCTGCCGCTCGTGGTCGGCCAGGTCGAGCACAAGGTGATGGCGCACATGCAGGGCCGGCTCGGCCCGATGTACGCGGGCGGCTTCCACGGCTGGGCGCAACTCATCGCCGACGGCGTGAAGTTCGTGCAGAAGGAGGACGTCACGCCCCGGGAGGCGGACCGGGCGGTGTTCCGGCTCGCCCCGGTCGTCGCGCTGGTGCCCTACCTGCTGGTCCTGCTGGTGATCCCGCTCGGCCCGGGCGACCTGGTCGCGCAGCCGCTGGACATCGGCCTGTTCTTCGTGCTCGCCGTCGTCGGCGTCGGCGTGGTGGCGGTGCTGATGTCGGCGTGGGCGTCGGCCAACAAGTACAGCCTGCTGGGTGGGCTGCGGGGCGCCGCCCAGCTGCTCGGCTACGAGTTGCCCCTGGTGCTGGCCGCCGCGTCGGTGGCGATGGCGGCGGGCACCCTCAGCCTGCCCGGCATCGTCGAGGCGTGGCAGCCGTGGTGGCTGCTGTGGCAGGCGCCCGCGATGATCGTCTTCTTCGTCGCCGGGCTCGCCGAGATCCGCCGGCCGCCGTTCGACATGCCGATCGCCGACTCGGAGCTGGTCTTCGGCTACATGACCGAGTACACGGGCCTGCGGTTCGCGTTCTTCCTGCTCGCCGAGTACGTCGGGATCGTGGTGATCGCCGCGCTGACCACCGTGCTCTTCCTGGGCGGCTGGCAGGGTCCGTTCGCCGACGCGCAGCTCGGCTGGCTGTGGACACTGCTGAAGGTGTTCGCGGTCTCCTTCGTGATCATCTGGCTGCGGGTGAGCTACCCCCGCCTGCGCGAGGACCAGCTCCAACGCCTGTGCTGGCTGGTCCTCGTCCCCCTCGCCCTCGGCCAGCTCGTCCTGACCGCCGCCGTCCGCGTAGCCCTGTAACCCCCACCCCCGCGCCTTCCGCCCCGCGCCCCGCGCGCCCCGCCCGAGCGCGCAACTTCCCGGAAATAGTGGCTATCCGGCGGGGGATAGCCACTACTTCCCGGAAAGAGTGCCCTCGCGAACCGGAGGGGCGGGCGGGGCGGGGCGGGGCGCGGGGCGGAAGGCGCGGGGGTGGGGGTTACAGGGCTACGCGGACGGCGGCG
>NZ_JBFAMU010000855.1:0-1300 GCF_040656655.1 Micromonospora sp. NPDC049799 | reverse complement strand
CCGTCGAAGAACGGGCGGCGAGCCGACGACCCGAGGAGACAACCATGGGCTACACCCCGCTGGCGGGCACCCGCGCGCCCGTCCGCGTCTGGACCCCCCGAGACAGCAATGGCGTTCCACCGGAGCGTCGGACCCGGCGAACGGCGGACCGGTGAGGTCCGGTGGTCACCGGCGGTCGGCAGTCACGCGGGCGGCACGCATCAGCAGGTAGCGCTGCTCGGGCAGGCTGGTGGTCAGCGCCGCCGCGGCCCGGTACCCGGCCACCGCCCGCTCCCGGTCGCCGGCCATCTCGTGCAGGTGGGCGCGGGCGGCGTGCAACCGGTGGTGACCGGTCAGTCGAGGGTCGGCGTCCAGGGTGGCCAGCGCCGCCAGCCCGGCGGCCGGTCCGTCCACCATGGCGGTGGCGACCGCCCGGTTGAGCTGGACCACCGGGTTGGCGGAGAGGCGTTCCAGGACCCCGTAGAGCGCGCGGATCTGCGGCCAGTCGGTGTCGGCGGCGGTGGTCGCCTCGTCGTGCAGCGCCGCGATGGCGGCCTGCACCTGGTACGGCCCGACCGGCCCGCGCGCCATGGCCCGGGTGACCAGCGCCGTTCCCTCGGCGATCGCGGCACCGTCCCAGCGGCTCCGGTCCTGGTCGGCGAGGGAGATCAGCTCGCCGGACGGGCCGGTTCGGGCCGCCGCCCGCGCCTCGGTGAGCAGCATCAGTGCCAGCAGCGCGGCGACCTCGCTGTCGTCGGGCAGCAGCGCGTGCACCTGACGAGCCAGGCGGATGGCCTCCTCGGCGAGGTCGACCCGGCGCAGGTCCGCGCCGGTGCTGGCGGTGTGCCCCTCGGTGAAGATCAGGTAGAGCACGTGCAACACCGACGCCAGCCGCCGGCCCCGCTCGGCGCCCTCGGGCATCCGGAAGCCGACGCCCGAGGCGCGGATCCGCTGCTTGGCGCGGCTGATCCGCTGCGCCATGGTGGCCTCGGGCACCAGGAAGGCGTGCGCGATCTCGGCGGTGGTCAGGCCGCCCACCGCGCGCAGGGTGAGCGCGATCGCCGACGCCGGTGTCAACGCCGGGTGGGCGCAGAGGAACAGCAGGACGAGGCTGTCGTCCCGCAGCGCGGTCAGGTCCTCGTCGGCCGCCGGCGCGGTCCGCCGGTCGTCCGGCTCGCGTCGCGCGGCCAGGTCCTCCCGCCGCCGCCGGGCCGTCTCGACGCGGACCAGTTCGATCATCCGCCGGTACGCGACCTGCGTGAGCCACCCACGCCGAACCCGCCCGCGACCACGATCTTCGCGGAGACGATTCCCCGGCTCT
>NZ_JBFAMU010000854.1:0-1303 GCF_040656655.1 Micromonospora sp. NPDC049799 | reverse complement strand
CAGTGGCGCACCGCTCTCGACGCCACGCTGGGCACGGCGTTCGCGGTCAGCCGGGCGGTGCTGCCCCTGCTGCCGGACGGAGCGGCGATCGTCGCGGTCAGCTCGGTGAACGCGTTCCTGGCCGCACCCGGGGTCCCCGCGTACGCCGCCGCCAAGGCCGGGGTGGAGGGGCTGGTGCGCCAGCTCGCGCTGGAGTACGGACCGCGCGGGATCCGGGTCAACGCGGTCGCCCCCGGCATGATCGGCGACACCGTCGACGACGGTGCCGCCGGCTATCCGCTGGGCCGCACCGGCACCCCCGACGAGGTCGCCGCGGCCGTCCACTTCCTCGCCCACGCGGGCTTCGTGACCGGAGTGACCCTGCCGGTCGACGGTGGACTGTCCATCGCGTCCCCGGCGGCGTTTCTCCGCGCCGACCTGCGCGCCCGGTGGCTGACGTGACGGACAGACCCGACGTGGTCGGCTTCGGCGAGGCGATGGTCTTGCTCCAACCGCCGGGCGGCAACCAGTTGGAGTCGGCCGCCACGCTGGAGGTCCACGTCGCCGGGGCCGAGTTCAACCTCTGCGCGGCGGTGGCCCGGCTGGGGCTGCGCGCCGCGTTCTGCAGCCGGGTCGGCCGCGACCCGTTCGGGACCCGGCTGCTGGCCGAGGCGACCGCCCTGGGCATCGCCACCGACCTCGTCAAGACGGACCCGGACCGCCCGACCGGGCTCTTCCTCAAGGACATCCGGCCCGACGGCCGCCGCCGCGTGCACTACTACCGAGCCGGCTCGGCGGCAGCGGCGATGGACGCCTCGGACGCGGTACGGCTGCTCGCCTCCCGGCCCCGGGTTGTCGCCGTCTCCGGCATCACCGCCGCGCTCGGCCCGGGTCCGCTGGCGGCGGTCACCACGGTGGCCGGGCAGGCACGACAGGCCGGGAGCAGCGTCGCGCTCGACCCCAACCTACGACCGGCCCTCGGCCCGGTACGGGACCAGGCGGCGCGGCTGCGACCGCTGCTGCCGTACGCCGATCATCTGATCCTGGGCGTCGACGAGGCCGGTCCGCTGTTCGGGGTGACCGAGCCCGGCGCGGTCTTCGCCGCCGCCGCGGCCGCGGGTGCCGGGGAGACCGTCCTCAAGGCCGGCGAGCGGGGCTGCTTCGTCCTCGTCGACGGCACGGTGGTGCACCTGCCCAGCGACGCTCACCGCGTCGTGGACCCCGTCGGCGCGGGTGACGCGTTCAGACCTGCGTCCGCTCAGCACCCGCTGAGCGGTCCGCCGAGAAAGGGCAGCCCGTGATAGCGATCTCCGACTTCCTGGAA
>NZ_JBFAMU010000853.1:0-1309 GCF_040656655.1 Micromonospora sp. NPDC049799 | reverse complement strand
GCGCCGGTGAGCGGCCAGATGAACGCGTGCACGACCCGCAGCGGACGCTGCCGGTACGCCGCCTCGCGGGCCGCCACCCGGACCGCGTCCAGTGCGGCGGCGGAACCGTCCACGCCCACCACGACGGGGGCACCGGTGTCGATGGTCATGAGAACCTCCTTCGTCCACCCACAGCCTGCTCCGTCCGGCGTCCGCCGGTCAGGGCCGGCCGACCCGGTCGGTGGGCCGTTGGTCCCGAACCGCCGCCCGCGCCACACGTCCTGTGGTGAACCCGCTGTCCAGGCGCAGCACCAGGCCTGGCAGGACGCTGGCGGCGGCGCAGGCGAGCAGCTCCGTGGGAGTGAGCGGGTCGGTGCCGAGCAGCTCCCGCAGGGGCGCGAGCAGCACTCCGGCGACCTGGAGCAGCGCCGAGACCGCCACCGCCACCGGCAGCGCGAGGTTGCCGTGCCGGGTGCCCCGGGACCGCGGCGCGCGAACCGCGAGCGCCACGCCCAGCTGGGACAGGCCGAGCACCACGAAGACCACCGACTGCCAGGGCCGGTCCGCGGACATGGCGACCACCCCGGCGCCGAGCACGACGGCGGCGATGAGCCCGCCGGTGAGCAGCACGTCCCGGCCGAGGCCGGCCCCGAGCACCGACTCCGAGGGGGAGCGCGGGGCCCGGCGCAACGTGCCCGGCTCGGCCGGTTCGGCGCCCAGCGCCACCCCCGGCACCCCGTGCGTGAGCAGGTTGACCCAGAGGATCTGCGCCGGCAGCAGCGGTACGGCCAGGCCGAACAGCGGCCCGAGGAGCATCACGGCGATCTCGGCGGTCCCACCGGCCAGGGCGTACCGCAGGAACCGACGGATGTTGTCGTAGATCCGGCGGCCCTCGCCGATGGCGGCGGCCACCGTGGACAGGTCGTCGTCGACCAGCACCAGGTCGGCGGCCTGCCGGGCGACCTCGGTGCCGCCGCCCATCGCCACACCGATGTCGGCGCGGCGCAGTGCGGGCGCGTCGTTCACCCCGTCCCCGGTCATCGCCACCACGTGTCCCCGGGCCTGGAGCCCGGCGATGATGTCGAGCTTCTGGTCCGGTTGCGTCCGGGCGAAGACCCGCGTGTCCGGGTGCGCGCGTGCCGGGTCACCGTCGTCGCCGCGTACGACCGGGTCGCCCGGCGACCACAGGCCGAGCCGGCGGCCGATCGCGGCGGCCGTGGCGGGGTGGTCGCCGGTGATCAGCACCAGCCGGACCCCGGCGGCGTCGAAGCTGTCGGCGATGTCGGCGGCCGGAGGGCGGCGCGCCGCCCACCGCCGAGGACTTCGCGCG
>NZ_JBFAMU010000852.1:0-1312 GCF_040656655.1 Micromonospora sp. NPDC049799 | reverse complement strand
CGGCCTGGCGCCGGGCCAGCCGGCGGCGGCGGACCCGGTGGCTGCGGTGACCGAGATCCGGGCGGCCGGCGGGGTGGTCTGGCGGCCGGTGCCCGGCGGTGTCGAGGTGTGCCTGGTGCACCGTCCCCGCTACGGGGACTGGACGCTGCCCAAGGGCAAGCTGGAGCCGGGCGAGCATCCGTTGTCGGCCGCCGTCCGCGAGGTGGCCGAGGAGTCCGACAACCGGGCGGTGCCGCAGGTGCGGCTGCCCACCGTGCACTACCGCAGCGAGGGACGGCCGAAGCGGGTCGACTACTGGTCGATGCGGGCGGTGGCCACCGGCGGCTTCCAGCCCGGCACCGAGGTCGACGACATGTGCTGGCTGGACACCGACGAGGCGATCCGGCGGGTCAGCTACCCGCACGACGCCGAGGTGCTGGCCGCGTTCGCCGCGCTGCCCCGGGTCACCGGGACGATGGCGCTGGTGCGGCACGCGCACGCCGGCAAGCGCACGACGTGGTCCGGGCCGGACACCGGCCGCCCCCTCGACGCCCAGGGCTGGGCGCGGGCCCACGAGCTGGCCACACTGGTGGCGCTGGTCCGGCCGTCCCGGTTGCTGTCCGCGTCGGCCCGCCGCTGCGTACAGACGCTCGACCCGTCGGCGGCCCTGCTGGACCTGCCGATCGAGGTGTGCGGCGACCTCGACGAGCCGCAGCCCGGTCAGCAGCCCGAGGAGTGCGCGCTGGCCGCCGCGGCCCGGTTGACGGCGCTGGCGGGCGGCGGGGAGCCGGTGGCGGTGTGCAGCCAGGGGAAGGTGATCCCGGGCGCCCTGGAGCGTCTCGCCGGCCGCACCGACGACTTCACCACTCCCAAGGGCGGCGGCTGGCTGCTGGCCTTCGCCGACGACCGGATCCTCGCCCTCGACCGGCTGTAAGGAAGGGCCCCCGCTCAACACTCGCCCTGGGGCGTACATCGGGAACGCGACGCGGGCGCCCACCGCAACCGGTGGACGCCCGCGTCGTACGCCTTGGGGGTCAGCGCTTGGTCGCCGCCTTCTTGGCCGGCGCCTTCTTCGCGGTGGTCTTCTTGGCCGCCGCGCTCTTGCTCGCCGCCGTGGCGGTCTTCTTCGCCCCGGTGGCCTTCGCGGTCGCGGCGCTCTTCTTCGCCGGGGCCGCCTTCGCGGTCGCGGTCTTCTTGGCCGCGGTGGTCTTCGTGGCCTTGGTGGCCTTCGCCGCGGTGGTCTTCTTCGCCGCGGCCGTCGCCTTGGTGCCGGCGGCCTTCGCGCCGGTCGCCTTCGCGCCGGCGGCCTTCGCGCCGGTCGCCTTCGCGCCGG
>NZ_JBFAMU010000851.1:0-1315 GCF_040656655.1 Micromonospora sp. NPDC049799 | reverse complement strand
GAGCGGGACGAGCAGCTGCGGGCGTTTCACGCCGCCGGGTGGCGGCCGGTGGATCTGCCACCGCGCCGGCGCCGGCACGGCCCCGGCTGACCCGGCGGGTGCCCGGGGCCAACCTGACCGTGAGCCCGCCCCGCCAGCCGTCCGTCCAGGACCCCGGCGACCCCGCCGAGGTCCGCGACCTCATCACCGAGTTCGAGGCGGGCGTCGCCCGGGCTCTGCGTGAGGTCAGTCCACACCGCCGCAACGAAGAGGGATCAACACGGTGACAAGCCCCTTCCTGCACGACAACGTCGACCACCAGGCCCACGCCGGGGCGGGCGGGGACCTCAGCCCCGAGGCCCGCACCTTCAACTGGCTGCTGGACTCGTTCACCTCCAGCACGGCCGGTGTGCTGGAGGCGATCGCGGTCTCGTCGGACGGGCTCCTCATGGCCATGTCCTCCATCAAGGACCGCTCCAACGCCGAGCGGCTCGCCGCCGTCGTGTCGGGCATGACGAGCCTCGCCGGCGGCGCCGCCAGCTGGTACGCGCTGGGCGGACTGAACCGGGTCATCGTCGACATGGCCGATGGGTACCTGCTGATCAGCGCGATCAGCAGCGGCTCAGTGCTCGGTGTGGTCGCCGACCGCTCGGCGAACCTGGGCACCGTCGCGTACGAGATGACGCTCTTCGCCGGGAGGGCCGGCGGCGCCCTCACCCCGCGCCTGATCGCCGAGTTGAAGAACGCCGTCCAGCAGTGACTCCCGACGTCGCCGGCGACGATCCGGGTCCGGAGCCCGTGATCCGGATCCGTCCCTACCTGCGCTCGCCCGTACCGGCCGGTGAGCCCGGCGCGGTGGGCCTGCCGGCGGCGACGGCCGACCTCGAGCCCGACCCGGAGCGGCCGGCCGGGCCGCGCCCGTTCGTGCTCACCGCCGGGCGGGTGTCCGGCACGGATCCGGCGATCGGCCTGGAAACCCAGGTCACGGCCCGTCCGGCGGCCGAGTGGACGACACCGGCCGCGCGGCTCGCCCCGGAACTCGCGGCGATCGTCGCGCTCTGCGCCGAGCCGATCTCGGTGGCGGAGATCTCGGCCACCATGCGGATGCACTTCGGCGTGACCCGGGTCCTGGTCGGCGACCTGCGCGCCGCCGGGCACCTGGACGTGCACGTCGGCGCCGCCGACGACGCCCTCGACCCCGACATCATCCTGCGAGTGATTGATGGACTCCGTGCGATCTCCTGACTGGCCGGCCACCCCGCTGGGCGGGCTCGCGGCCAACAGCGCCGCCGCCCGCTACGGCGGCCTTCATGATGGGCTGGCTGGCCATCATCGG
>NZ_JBFAMU010000850.1:0-1316 GCF_040656655.1 Micromonospora sp. NPDC049799 | reverse complement strand
AGCCCGTACGCCCGCCGGTGTCGGGCCAGCGCGTCGAGGAACGCCGCGTCGCCGCCCCGGGTGCGCTCCCCGGCCGTGCCGAGCGTGCCGGCCACGTCCGAGAGCAGGACGAACGCCGCCGGGTCAAGCCGGCGGGTCGCCTCGTGCAGCGCCCACCCGGTCGCCGGGTCGCCCCCGGCGTGCAGCACAGCGGTGAGCGGGCGGGCCGGGTCCACCGTGGCGAGCAGGTCGGCCAGGGCGCCCGGGTCGGTGGTGTCGCAATCCCTGACGGTGACCTCGGCGCCGAGCCGGGTCAGCTCGCCGACCGCCGGGGCCGCGTCCACGGTGCCGGCCAGCAGCAGGTGCCGTACCCCGTGCCGGGTGACCAGGTCCCGCGCCGCCGCGACGGCCGCCGCGCCGCCGGTCACCAGGACCGTCCCGGTCGCGGCGAAGCCGACGGGATCCACGGTGTCGACGGCCGCGCGGATCAGTCGGGGCACGAGCATCGTGCCGGTGCGCAGGGCGAGCCGGGGTTCGCCGGCCGCCATGGCGGCGGCCACCGCCCGGTCCAGTAGCGCCTCGCTCTCCGGATGCCCGTCGGTGTCGACCAGGACGATCCGGCCGGGCTCGGCCGCCTGCACCGCGCCCGTGGCCCCCCACACGGCCGCCGCGGGCAGGTCGCGCGGGTCCTCGCCGGGCAGGGCCGCCACGGCGTGCCGGGTCAACACGACCACGGGCGGCCCGGCCGGATCACCGACCGCCGCCCCGAGCAGCTCCACCGCCCGGCCGGCAGCCTCCACCGGGTCGGTCAGCTCCGCCTCCGGCGTCCGGTACGACCAGACGCTGGCGGCATCGGGCCCCTCGGACGCCCCGGGCACCGGCCGCTGCTCCCAGGAGAGGGTGTACAGCTCCGGCGCCGGCCCGGTGGTGGCCAACCGATCGACCGGCAGCAACCCGGTGGCGAGCGCGGCGGTGAGCACCGGCTGACCGGCCGGGTCGTAGCCGGCGAGGGTGAACCGGCCGTCCCCGGCCGGTCGCAGCAGCACCCGGAGCACGGTGGCGCCGGCGGCGAGCAGCCGCACGTCGGACCAGCCGGTGACCGTTGGCGTCCCCGCGGGTCGCTCGTCCGACAGGTCGGCCAGCAGCGGGTGCAGGACCGCCTCCAGCAACGCCGGGTGCAGCGCGTGCCGCGCAGCATCCGCCCGCTCTGCCTCGTGGAGGGCGACTTCGACGAGGAGCGCGTCGTCCTGCCGCCAGGCCTCGCGCAGGCAGCGCAGCGCAGGCCCGTGCCGGTAGCCCGCCGCGTCCAGCCGGGCGTACACCTCGGCGACGTCGAC
>NZ_JBFAMU010000849.1:0-1323 GCF_040656655.1 Micromonospora sp. NPDC049799 | reverse complement strand
CATGTCCGGCCAGAAGGTGGTGCTGGGCGCGTCGGTGTTCGTGCTGCCGGTGGTGTGCCGGCGCTCACGCCAGCCGCGCACCACCTCGTCGGCGTTGACCGGGCGCACCACCACCCGAGGGCCGGACGGGTTGCGCAGCCAGGCCAGGATCTCCCTGTTCAGGACGGCGACGTACGCGCGGACCGCTGCCTCGGTGGGCAGGTCCCGCACCTCGGCGGGCACCTGTTCGACGCGGCGACGCAGCAGCAGCGGAGTCGGCAGCAGCAGGTCCGTCGGGAGGGACTCCCGCTCGAGGAAGCTCTTGATCCACCACGACTCGTCGTAGGGAACGTTCCGGCCGGGGATCGGCTTGCCCATGCCGGGCAGGTTGTCGAACTCGCCGCGCTCCTGCGCGCTGCGGATTTGCGCCTCGACAGTCGCTTCCCAGCTGTCCATCTCCCCGCCACCTCCCCGGACACGGTAACGCGGGCGGCCACGGCAGTGCCGCCCGCAGAAGCCAGCGTTCCGGGCGTACGCGACATTCCCGTCCGGGTCAGCGCGTCGGGCGAGCCCGTACGTGCGCCCGCTCACCCTGCGGACCGAACAGGATGAGCAGTTCCACCGGCTCGTCGGTGGGGTTGGCCAGCCAGTGCGGCACGCGGGTGTCGAACTCGGCGACCTCGCCCTCGGTGAGGACCAGGTCGTGCTCGCCGAGGACCAGCCTCAGCCGTCCCGACAGCACGTACAGCCACTCGTGCCCCTCGTGGCTGCGCGGATCCGGCTCGCCGCGCGGGGTGCCCGCCGGGATGATCGACTTGTACGCCCGCACTCCCCCGGGCCGGCGGGTCAGCGGCAGGTAGGTCACGCCGTGGCGGCGCACCGGGCGGGGGTGCACGCGCGGGTCGCCGGTGGGCGGTGCGTCGACCAACTCGTCCAGCGGCACCTGGTGGGCGCGGGCCAGGGGCAGCAGCAGCTCCAGGGTGGGCCGACGCTGCCCGGACTCCAGGCGGGACAGCGTGCTCACCGAGATCCCCGTCGCCTTGGACAGCTGCGCCAGGGTGGCGCCGCCCTGCTCCCGCAGCGCACGCAGCCGCGGCCCGACGGCGGACAGCACCTCTCCGAAGTCACTCACCCCGCCAATGTTGCCACAACGGCAACAACGTTTGCCGACCGGAGCGAGTCGGTGCACAGTCGGCGCCGGTGGCGGGCGTCCGACCCGCCCCCACACGAGGGGGAACGATGCGTGAGACGTACGACGTGGTGGTCGTCGGTGGCGGCGCGGCCGGGCTCAGCGGCGCGCTGGCCCTGGCGCGGGCGCGGCGGTCGGTGCTGGTGGTGGACGCC
>NZ_JBFAMU010000848.1:0-1325 GCF_040656655.1 Micromonospora sp. NPDC049799 | reverse complement strand
AACGCCGCGCGGTGCGCGGTACGCCGAGCGGGGCGCCGGATCGCGCCCTCCGGTACGCGTCGAGCGCGGCTGCCTCCCCGGCCAGCTCGCCGACCTGCGGAGCGGCGCGGACCGCCGACAGCAACACGACGAGGGATCGCGGGCCGTCCGGGGCGTCGTCGACCGGACCACCGAGCAGTCGCTCGACGGTTTCCTGGTCCATCCGGTGTGCGTTCATCTCGTGTCGATCAGCGCCGCCGGACGGGCGGACGTCACATGAGGTGTGGTGTGACGCGGGTCAACCGGGCGCCGGGGAGCCTGCCGGGCCGGCGAGGCAGGGGGCTCAACCCATGGTCTTCGCCCCGTCGATCGTCTCCCGGATGATGTCGGCGTGGCCGGCGTGCTGCGCGGTCTCGGCGATCAGGTGCAGCACCACCCGGCGGACCGTCCAGCTGGCCCCGGGTTCGAACCAGGGCGCGTCGGGCAGCCGGTGGGCCGTGTCCAGGTCGAGGGTGCCGAGCAGCTCGTCGGTCTCCGCCGCTACCCGGTCGAACTCCCCGAGCAGGCCGGCGAGGGTCTCGCCCTCGACCATCCGGAACTGCCCCAGCCAGTCGACCGGCTCGGCGTTCATCGCCTCGGCGCCACCGTCGGCGAAGCGCATCCAGCGCTGCTCCACGGTCGTCACGTGCTTGATCAGACCACCGAGGCACAGCTCGCTGGCCGTGCTGCGGGTCGCGGCCTGCCCGTCGGTGAGCCCGTCGGTCGTCTGCCGGAGGAACCCGCGGTGCCGGCGGAGCGTCTGCACGAGATCGGCACGCTCACCGGTGGCCAGCTGCTCGGACATGGTCATGGAAGGCACCTCTCGCGTGACGTCACCGACCGGCTCAGGATAGGTCCGCCCACCGACAGGACCGGCTCCCACGTGTCACCCGAGGTGTCCCCACCGGTTGCCGAATGTCCGGTTCGGCAGTCCACTGAATGACATGGGTGTGATTAAGGTGGGCACGTCCTCCTGGGCCGACGCGATGCTGCTGCGCTCCGGGTGGTACCCGCGCTCGGCGGCCACGCCGGCCGGCCGGCTCGACTGGTACGCGCGACACTTCCCGCTGGTCGAGGTGGACACCTCGTACTACGCAGTGCCGGTGCCGGAGACCACGCACGGCTGGGTCGAGGCCACGCCGGAGGGCTTCACCTTCGACGTCAAGGCGTTCCGCCTCTTCACCGGCCACCCGACCCCGGTCGCGGCCCTGCCGCGGGACCTGCGTCCGGCCGGCGGTCCGGAGCGGATCCGGCGGCGGGACCTGCCGGCCGCCGCGTACGACGAGCTGTGGGCCCGGTTCCGCGCG
>NZ_JBFAMU010000847.1:0-1342 GCF_040656655.1 Micromonospora sp. NPDC049799 | reverse complement strand
TGCTGTTCGGGGGTTTCGGTGACCGTGGCCCGGGCGGTGGCCAGCTGCTCCTGCACGACGCTGTCGTAGGAGGGGCGGTCGACGGAGCGGAACACGCCGATGGGGGTGTTGCGTAGGTCGAGGCCGGGCAGGCGGGACAGTGCGAAGGCGTACGCGGGGTCGTTGACCGTCGCGTCGTGCACGACGATCTCACCGGCCGGGGTGGAGGCGGTCTCCCGGACCTCCAGGCCGAAGCCGCCCGGCGGGTGGACGACGCAGAACTGCCCGTCGGAGCCGAACGTGATCGGCTGCCCGTGCTCCAGGCGGATCAGGTGATCGTCCCGAACGCCGGGGTCCTTGAGCTGGTCGAACGCGCCGTCGTTGAAGATGTTGCAGTTCTGGTAGATCTCCACGAACGCCGACCCGTGGTGTTCGGCTGCTGCCCGCAGCACCGATTGGAGGTGTTTGCGGTCGGAGTCGATGGTGCGGGCGACGAAGGTGGCCTCGGCGCCGAGGGCCAGTGACAGCGGGTTGAAGGGGGCGTCGGCGGAGCCGACCGGGGTCGACTTGGTGATCTTGCCGACCTCGGAGGTGGGTGAGTACTGCCCCTTGGTCAGGCCGTAGATCCGGTTGTTGAACAGCAGGATCTTGAGGTTGACGTTGCGGCGCAGGGCGTGGATGAGGTGGTTGCCGCCGATGGACAGGGCGTCGCCGTCGCCGGTGACGACCCAGACGGACAGGTCCGGGCGGGTGGCTGACAGGCCGGTGGCGATGGCGGGGGCGCGGCCGTGGATGGAGTGCATCCCGTAGGTGTTCATGTAGTACGGGAAGCGCGAGGAGCAGCCGATGCCGGAGATGAACACGGTGCGTTCGCGGGGGATGTTCAGCTCCGGCATGAACTGCTGGACGGCGGCGAGGATCGCGTAGTCACCGCAGCCGGGGCACCAGCGGACTTCCTGGTCGGACTTGAAGTCCTTGGCGGTGAGCTTGAGAGCGACGGGTTCAGACATTCTTCAGGACCTCTTCCAGCATCGTCTCCAGCTCGGCGGCGGTGAACGGTAGGCCGCGGACCTGGTTGTAGCTGATCGCGTCGACCAGGTAGCGGCCTCGGATGACCTGGGCGAGCTGGCCGAGGTTCATCTCGGGGATGACCACCCGGTCGTAGGCGGCCAGGACCTGGCCGAGGTTCGCCGGCATCGGGGCGAGGTGCCGCAGGTGGGCCTGGGCGATGGACAGCCCCCGCTGGCGCAGGCCCCGGCAGGCCGCGCCGATCGGCCCGTAGGTGGAGCCCCAGCCCAGGACGAGGACCCGGGCGTCACCGTCGGGGTCCTCGACCTCCACCTCCGGCACCGGGATGCTGTCG
>NZ_JBFAMU010000846.1:0-1345 GCF_040656655.1 Micromonospora sp. NPDC049799 | reverse complement strand
CGCCCCGGCCCACCCGCAGCGCCAGCCGCGCCCCCTCGGCCCGGCCCACGACCGGCTCGGGGTCGGATTCGGGCGGTCAGACCCGGACGCCGTCCGCGCCGCGGACCACCACCAAGCCGCCGGCCCAGCCGACCACCCGCACGGTGACCGGCCCGGTGGTGGAGAACGAGTACGGCAACGTCCAGGTCCAGATCGTGCTGTCCGGCTCCCGGATCGTCGAGGCGCGGGCGCTGGAGCTGCCGGAGGAGACCGCGCAGTCCGACCAGCGCAGTGAGCAGGTCGACGGACGGTACAGCGGCAGCGGCGGTCTCGTGGTGCAGCAGCAGGACGCCGACCTGGACACCGTCTCCGGCGCGACCGCCACCAGCACGTCGTACAAGCAGTCGTTGCAGGCGGCCATCGACCGGGCGAACTGACGTGCCGGCGTTGACCCGCCCCGGGCTGCGCCGGGTCGAGCAGATCATGGGTACGGCGATCAGCCTGGACCTCGCCGACGACCTGCCCGCGGACCGGCTGCACGAGCTGGCCGAGGACGTCTTCGGCTGGCTGCGTGAGGTGGACGCCCGGTTCAGCACGTACCGCGCCGACAGCGAGGTGTGCCGTTTCGACCGGGGGGAGCTGCTGCTCTCCGAGGCGTCGGCGGACCTGCGGCTGGTCCTGGAACGCTGCGCCGACCTGTGGGGCGCCACCGACGGGTTCTTCGACGCGTACGCCACCGGTGGCCTCGACCCGTCCGGGTACGTCAAGGGCTGGGCCGCGCAGGTCGCCTCCGACCGGCTGCTCGCCGCCGGGGCGGCCAACCACTGCCTGAACGCGGGCGGGGACGTGCGGGTCCGGGGCCGGTCGTCGTCCGGCCGGCCGTGGCGGATCGGCGTCCGGCACCCGTGGGAGGAGACCGCCACCTGCCTGATCCTCACCGGCACCGACCTGGCCGTGGCCACCTCCGGCGTCTACGAGCGCGGACACCACGTGCTCGACCCGCGCCGGGGCACCCCCGGGCGGGGGCTGCGCTCGGTCACCGTGGTCGGGCCGGATCTGGGCGTCGCCGACGCGTACGCCACCGCGGCCGTCGCGATGGGCGTCGCCGGGATCGGCTGGCTGGACCGGCTACCGGGTCACCGGCACGCGGTGGTCACCGACGACGGCCGCTGCCTGCACTCCACCGACCTGCCGCTGGAGTAAGGAAGGGGCCCCGCTTGACGCCTGCGGTAGAGGAAGGGTCCCCGCTTAACACCTCGCACCCGCACCGCGTACCGCGCACCGCACTGCGCGCGGCGGGTGCGGGGTCAGCGGGCGGGGCGGTGGGTGCCGGCGGGGCGGGAGCCGGCGGGCCGGGGACGGCCCG
>NZ_JBFAMU010000845.1:0-1352 GCF_040656655.1 Micromonospora sp. NPDC049799 | reverse complement strand
AGGCCGAGCAGCGCGGGTGGCTGCGCATGGTGGGTCCGCAGCGGCGGCAGGCGCGCAGCCCGGCGCCCTGCGCGGCGGCGGCCGAGGGAAAGAACCGGACGTTCTGCCGTTTCGGCGTCATCGCCGGACAGGACGGCCGGCAGTAGATCCCGGTCGACGTCACGCCCGTGTAGAACCACCCGTCGAACCGCTGGTCACGGCTGTCGACGGCCCGGTAGCACCGCTCGAAGTCCAACTCCACGACACCGATGATGCCCCGCAGCTCAGCCGCCTGGCTCGCGGAAATCGGACACGGCCGTGGCGGTGCAAGGAAGGGCCCCTTCTTAACGCCTCCGGTAGAGGAGGGGCCCCCGCTTAACAACCACCGCTCCGGGCCGGACCGGCTGCCGGTGCGGAAAGTGTCGGTTGTGGTCGGTACCGTCCGGCCACCAACTCAAGAAGGGGTGCGGCGATGGCGAGCGTTGCGGGTCGGGGAGCGGCGTCGACACGGGACGAGCTGCCCCCGCTGGATCCCGCCGTGGTGCAAAGCTTCTACGACCGGATGCGGGCGGTCGCCCCGGCCGCCGTGGGCGCGCTGGAGCGGGACCGGGCCGGTGACCCGGGGTGGGCGTTCGGCGACACCGCCTGTGGCCGGCTGGTCCGCTCGCTGGACACCGAAGGGCTGCGCGCGCTCGGCATGTGGGTGCACCACTGGTGCATGCGCTTCTACGACGACGACACCCGGGTCGCACTGCGACTGGTCCGCGAGATCGCCGGCCGGTCCGGCCTCGGCTGGACGGCCGACGAGGTGCGCTGGATGCTGCGGGAGTCCCACGCGGCCGGCCCGGCCGCCGACGGCCGCTTCACCCTGCCGCTGGCCGCCGCGGGCGAGCTGGCTCCCGGCGCCCTGCGGGTCGAGCCGGTCGTCCCGCGCCAGTCAGGGCCGCGAGACTGACCCGGCCCACGGGTGGACACCTGGCCGGCGACCGTCGCCGTGACGGCCAGCGCGAAGCCGGCCACCTGCCAGCTGCTCATGGCCTGGCCGAGGGCGACCCACCCGAGCGCTGCGGCGGTCAACGGGCTGAGGGCGCCCAGCAGTGACACCTGGGTGACCGGCAGCCGCGCCGCACCCCGGAACCAGAGCGCGTACGCCAGGGCGGTGCCGGCCAGCGTCAACCACGCGTACCCGAGCAGTGCCGGGGTGTCCGGCATCGGTGGCGGCCCTTCGGCGGCCAGGGCGAGCGGCGTGATCATCAGCCCTCCGGCGGTGAGCTGCCAGCCCGTCGCGGTGAGCGTGCCGACACCCGGTGGACGCCCCCAGCGGCGGGTCAGCACCAGGCCGGCGCCCATGGCGGCGGTCGCGGCGAGCCCGG
>NZ_JBFAMU010000844.1:0-1355 GCF_040656655.1 Micromonospora sp. NPDC049799 | reverse complement strand
AAGATCCTGGTCAACGCGACCGGCAACGGCGACGGTGGTCAGGGTGGCGGCGGTTCGCTGCCCATCACCGGCGCCAACAGCGCCCTGGTCGCCGGGGTGGTGGCGGGGCAGCGACTGCGCGGCGTCGTTGCGCTCGGCGAGGATGCGCAGTGCCTTGGGCAGCGCGATCCGCAGCGTGAACTGGGCGACCAGGGCCGGCCGCCCCCACAGCGCCTCGATGCCGCGGACGTCCTGGGAGGCGAGGACCAGGTGGATGCCCTGCGACCGGCCGCGCCGGGCCAGGTCCTCCAACAGGTCGGCCGCCTCCCGGGCCACCGCGTCCCGGCCGGCGAGCAGCATCTGGAACTCGTCGACCACGGCGACGATCCGGGGCCAGTGCCCGGTCGGGTCGACCGCGCGCAGCTCGGCGAGCTTGGTGACCTCGTGCTTCTTGGCGGCGTCGGCCCGCCGGCGCAGCTCCTCGGCGAGGAACCGCAGCAGCGCGAGGCCGAACTCCCGGTCGGTGTTGACGTTGATGCCGACCAGCCGCATGTGCGGCAGCCAGCTCGGATCGCGGCGGCCCTGCGCGAACCGGGCGAACGACACGCCCTCCTTGAAGTCCAGCAGGTAGAACTCCAGCTCGGCGGGGGAGTAGCGGGAGGCGAGCGCCCCGATCCACGCGAAGATCAGATTGGTCTTGCCGGTGCCGGAGGGGCCACCGATCAGGGCGTGCGGCGGGTAGTCGCCGAGGGTGAGCAGCACGGGCCGGCCCTGCGGGCTCTCGCCGATCGGGGCGGTCAGCCCGTGCGCCGAGTCCTCCCGCCACATCTCGTCGGCCGGCGGGAGCAGGTCGGTGAACGGGGTGGGCGCCGGCCCGGCGTTGACCCGCGCCGCCACCTCCCGGCAGGTCTCGGTGACCAGTGTCGCCGGGGGCGGCGGGTCCAGGCGTACCGGCAGGTCGACGACGCGGGCGCCACCGGACTCCACCCGCACCCGGGTCACCGTCGGGTCGTCCGGCAGGGACATGCCGCGCACCACCAGGTGGACCCCGCACGCCGCCCCGGTGCGGACCACCCGGTCGAGCTGGCCGCGTTCGTGCCGGGACAGTTCGTCGCCGCCGAGCAGCACCGCCACCCGCCACGGCTCCGGCCGGCGGCCGGTCGCCGAGGCCAACTCCCGCAGCGAGCCGTACTCACCGGCCAGCACCGTCTCGTTGATCCGGCGAATCTGCTCGACCAGGTCGTCGAGAAGCCGGCCCAGGCCGCCCGGCCCGACGAAGGTGAGCAGCCCGGCGGTGCCGAGCGGCGCGAACCCGGCGAGCCCGCCGCCCAGATGCTCCGGGTCGTACCCCACCAGGCGCACGCGGCCGGGCTCGG
>NZ_JBFAMU010000843.1:0-1359 GCF_040656655.1 Micromonospora sp. NPDC049799 | reverse complement strand
GGCGGCCCGAACCGCCCGGTGGCGGCGATGCCGGCGGCCAGCAGGGCCAACCCCACCCCGACCAGCGCCGCCGCGTGCAGGCCGTCCACGTACGTCAACCGGGCCGCGGCGCGTATCTCGGCACCCACCGGGCCGGCCTCCTGTGCCTGGCGCAGGGCGGCACCCAGGTGGGCTCCGACCGCCGACGGGCCGTCCCGATACGCCAGGGTCAGCACCGTGCCGGCGAGCAGCACCCCGACCGCCCCGGCGACCTGCCGTACGGCGGTGGTGAAGCGGACCACGCCGAGCAGATCGTCCGGGGCCTCGGCGGTGGCCGCCCGCAGGGCGCCGGTGAGCATCGCGCCGAGGCCCGCCCCCACGGCGACCAGCCCCACCGTGACGCGGGCGGCGGTGGTGGCGGTGCCCACCGTGGTGAACAGCGCCAGACCGACGCCGAGCAGGATGGCCCCGGTCACCGCGGGTGCCCGCGGGCCGACCCGGGCGCCGAGCCGCTCGCCGAGGACCGCGCCGACCAGCAGCGCTCCGACCAGCGGCAGCAGCCGCAGACCGGCGGCGAGTCCTCGGGCGGAGCCCACCCCGCCGAGGTACGGCGTCAGCACGAACAGGAACCCGGTCATGAGCACGTAGACCAGTGCCAGGAGCAGGACCGGGCGGCTCAGCCACGTACGGCGGCCGGCCGGCGGCGGCCGGAGTGCCGTCCGGGACTCCGGGAAGAGCACCGCGACGAGTAGCGCGGCCACCACCACGATCGGCAGGTCGACCAGGAAGACCGAGCCCCACCAGTACCGCTCCAGCAACACGCCGGCGACCAGCGGACCGAGGCAGAGACCGAGGCTCACCGCGGCCGAGGCCACCGCGAACGCCCGCCCCCGTTCCTCCGGCGGAAACAGCACCGGCAGCATCGCCATCGCGGTCGGCATGACAGCGGCCGCGCCGACGCCCATGCCCACCCGGGCGACCAGCAGCGCGGCGACGCTGTCGGCCAGCGCCGCGCCGGCCGCACCGAGCCCCAGGACCAGCAGGCCGGCCAGGAGTACGCGCCGCCGGCCGAGCCGGTCGGCGAGGTTGCCGAGCGGCACCATCAACAGGCCGAAGGTGAGCAGGTAGCCGACGAAGACGCCCTGGAGCTGCCCGGCTGACGCCGGTAGCCCGGTCATCAGCTCCGGCAGCGCCAGGAAGACGGTGGTGGTGTCGAGCCCGATCAGCAGCAGGCAGGCCACCACGGCGGCCAGTGCCCACCAGCGACGTGGCGGGGGCGGGGTCGGCGGTGGCACGGCAGCTCCCTCATTCGACGGTGGACGGACCGGCGGAACCGGATGGCCCGCGGCGGCGGGCTCAGCGGGCGGGCGCGGCGGCCCG
>NZ_JBFAMU010000842.1:0-1359 GCF_040656655.1 Micromonospora sp. NPDC049799 | reverse complement strand
CGGTGGTGGACCGGCCGGCGCGGGTCGCCGCCGCGACGGCGAGATCGCGTACGGAGAGCTTGGCCACACCGTCGACGGTGGCGAGCCGGGTCAGCTCGGCGTCGTCGAGGCCGACCACGAGGCGGCCACCCACCATGCCGATGGTGGCCGGCACCGCGCCCGCGTCCCGGACGGCCTGCTCGATCTGCCGGGCGACGCGCAGGTTGTCCGGCCGGGGCAGGCCGTGCGAGACGATGGTGCTCTCCAGGGCGACCACCGGGTGGCCGGCGCGCAGCGCCTCCGCGACCTCGGCGCCGTAACGGATGTGAAAGTTGGTCACGATCATCACGGTACGTCGCCGGGCCGTCGGGCCTGAAGTGGACCGGGTGGGTGGTGACCTGCCAGACTTGACGGTCGGAGGTGCAGAAGTGAGCACAGAGGTTCTCGAGCGGCCGGAGCTGAAGGATGCGGACACCGGTCCGGAGATGTTCCATTACGTCCGCAAGGAGAAGATCGCCGAGAGTGCCGTCATGGGCACGTACGTCGTGGCGCTCTGTGGCGAGACCTTCCCGGTGACCAAGGCCGCCAAGCCGGGCTCGCCGGTCTGCCCGAAGTGCAAGGAGATCTACGAGTCACTGTCGGAGTGATCCGGGGCGGGCGGCTCGGCCGCCCGCGTAACCTGCGCCCGTGAACACCTCCACCGCCCTGCTCCTGGCCGACCTCACCGGGGTCGCGGTCTTCGCCGCCTCCGGGGCCTCTGCGGCGGTTGCCAAACGGCTCGACCTGTTCGGCGTCGTCTTCGTCGGCTTCGTGGCCGCCCTCGGCGGCGGGATCTTCCGGGACCTGGCCATCGACGAGGTCCCGCCCCTGGCGTTCGCCGACTGGCGGTACGCGGCGACAGCCGCCGTCACCGCTGCGGCCGTCTTCTGGCTGCACCCCCAGTTCGCCCGGCTGCGCACCACCGTGCTCGTGCTGGACGCGGCCGGCCTCGGCCTGTTCACCGTCACCGGCACCCTCAAGGCCCTCGACGCCCAGGTGCCGGCGGTCGGTGCGTGCGTGATCGGCATGGTCACCGCGATCGGCGGCGGTCTCGGGCGGGACCTCCTGACCGCCGAGATACCGGTGGTGCTGCGGCGGGAGATCTACGCGGTGGCCGCGCTCGCCGGCTCGATCCTGGTCGCGGTGCTCGACGCCCTCGGCCACGCCAACGCCGCGTGGCTGACGACGACGGCGGCCTTCGTCGTCGGCCTGCGCCTGATCTCGCTGCGCCGCCGCTGGTCCGCCCCGGTGGCCCCCCAGCACCCCCCAAGAACCGACACCCACCCGTAACCCCCGGGACCCCACCCACCCCACCCCCACCCCCCGGCCCCGCCCCGCCCC
>NZ_JBFAMU010000841.1:0-1362 GCF_040656655.1 Micromonospora sp. NPDC049799 | reverse complement strand
CGGCAGCCCCGGAAGTCGGTCCCGCCACCAGGCGGCGTCCCGCGCCGCCACGGACCCGGCCCGACGCCGCTCGACCGCGGCCACGCAGTCCGCCGGATGCACCGCCGGTGGCGGCAGTGCCGCGTCCGGGTCGGCGTGGAAGGCGCGCAGCTCCCGGTCGATGAGCCACCAACTCGCCGCGTCACAGACCAGCGCGTCGATGCCGATGAACAGCCGGACCCGTCCACCGGGCAGCCGGGCCGCCTGCACGGTGAACAGCGGCCACCGGTCCGGCGGCCCCGGCTGGCGGGAGATGCGCTCCCGCAGCGCGTCGAGCCGGCGCGTCCGCTCGGCCTCGTCGGGAACGGTCAGGTCGTGCACCCGCACCCGGTACGCGGGCAGGTCGTCGAGCACCCGCATCCGGCCCTGCCCGGTGACCACCGCACGCAGCATCGGGTGCCGGTCGATCACCGCCCGCCAGGCCCGCTCGTACCGGTCGAGGTCCAGGTCGGGGCAGTCGTACTCCAGGTAGAAGTGGCACGCCAGGTCTCCCCACCGGTAGCCGCCGGAGCGGCCCACCCAGTAGGCGTGCTGGATCCGCGTCAGCGGAAACGTGCCGTCCTCCGAGCGGGCCGGCGGGTCGTCGGCCCGCGCGTCACCGATCGGCGCGCCCCCGGGGAGCGGGATGTCGACGGCGTGCGGCTCCGCCCCGTCGCGGCCGGCGTCGCACAGCGCCGCGAGGCCACCCACCGTCGGATGCGCCAGAAGGTCGGCCAGCCGCAGGTCGACGCCGATCCGCTCGCGCAGCTGGGCGAGCATCCGGGTGGCCAGCAGCGAATGCCCCCCGAGGGCGAAGAAGTCCGCGTCGGGGCCGGTCACCGGCTCGCCGGTCAGCCGCGACCACAGCTGCGCCACGATGCCCTCGGTGGTGGTCATCGCGGCGACCGGTCCGGACGTCACGGGTCGGGCGTCGGCCGCCGAGCGGGCGGCGGCGGCCAGCACGGCGGGCAGGTCCCGTGGTGACACGGCCACCAGGGGTGGGGCGACGGCACGCGCCGCGCGGATCCGGTCCAGCGCGGCCAACCCGGCCGGCGCGTCCAGAACGTCGTGCAGGCTGATCGCCGGATCCGGCCCGCCCGCACCGGTACGCCAGGCGTCCCACGCCACCGCCAGCCACCGGCACTCCGGGGTGTCCGCGTCCGTGGCGTACGCCTCCAGGGCGGCGTTCGCGGCGGCGTACGGGCCGGTGCCGACCCCACCGATCAGGGTGGCCACCGAGGACATCAGCAGCACCAGCGGTGGCCGCCGGTCGCGTGGCAGGCCGGCCACCGCCTGGTGCAGGGCCCGAGCGGCGTCGAGCTTCGCGGCGAGCTGCTCGGCGAC
>NZ_JBFAMU010000840.1:0-1362 GCF_040656655.1 Micromonospora sp. NPDC049799 | reverse complement strand
CCCGCCGCGACCTCGGCGGCCGGCCGGGTAGCTGCGCCGGGCGAGGCCAGCTCCAGCACGTCGGGCCGGTACGGGTCGAGCAGGACGGCGGCCCGGCCGCCGGTCGACTCACACAACCGGTACGGCGTGGTGGCACTTTCGTCGCCGGCGCGCAACAGGGCGTGCGGGATCCCGCCGATCCGGGTCGGCCCGTCGGCGAGGCGCCGGACGGGGACGAGTCGGTCGGCCTCGGGCAGTTCCGACCAGTCCAGCTCGACCGGCTGCGCGACCGGCCCCGGCTCGACGTGCAGGACGGCGTCGAAGCGGTAGCGGGTCAACTCGGTGTCGTCGGCCATCGTCCGGGCGTGTACGCCCACCCGCACGTCGCGCCCCGCCGACACCGCCGCCGCGGCGATGACGGATGGTGTGACCAGCAGCTCCTCGTCCCGGGCCGCTCGCCGGGCGGCCCGCTCACGGACCTCCTCGTCGGTCGCCTCCGGCGCGGTCGACCGCTCCACCCACCGGCAGAAGTGCTCGTGCAGCCCGGCGTGGCGGACGTCGCCGACCACCACCGTCCCACCCGGGGCGACCAGGGCGACGGCGGCGCCCAGCACGGACGACAGGTACCCGACGTCGGGGAAGCACTGGGTGACCGAGTTGAGCACCACGCAGTCGGGTCGGCCGTCCGGGAACCGCAGGTCGGCCAGCGCGGCCCGGACCGCGGTCCCGTCGAGTTCGTGTGCGGCGGCGCGCACCACCCGGACGTGCGGCGGCGTGTCCGCGGCGAGGGTGGCCACGGCGTGCGGGGCGACGTCCGTGCCGACGTAGCCGGTGACGTGCGGTCGCAGCCGGTGCAGCAGCAGGCCCGTGCCGCAGCCCAGTTCGAGCACGTGCCGAGGGCCGGTGGCGAGGATCAGGTCGACGGTGCGGTCCGCCCACTGGCGCATGTGTTCGACCGGGAGGGGTGCGCCGGTGTCGGTGGCCCGCCAGCCGGACAGGTCCAGCTCGTCGGCGTGCCGGCCGGCGGCGGCGCGGTAGGTGGCGTCGTACACCTCCCCCCACTGGTCGAGGAACTCGGCCATCAGCGCGCCGGGCCGTGCTCCGGCGGTGAGCGCGGCAGGGTTCACGGCCAGCCTCAACCCAGCGCCGCCGGCCCGGGCGTCGCCGACCCAGGGATGGGCGCGCAACAGCGCCGCGGCGTCCTCTGCGGTTGTGGTCAGGTCAGCGGACATGCGTGTGGTCCTCCCAGGCAACGAGGTGGTGGGCGTCGAGAATGAGGACCCGGTCGCGCACACCAGCCGCCGGTCCCGCTCCGGGCGCCACGTCCGCACCAGCACGTCGGCCCGGCGGGCGCTGGCCCGCCAGTCGATCGAGCGGACGTCG
>NZ_JBFAMU010000839.1:0-1363 GCF_040656655.1 Micromonospora sp. NPDC049799 | reverse complement strand
CCCGGCGGATGCCGGCCGGCCGGCGCAGGCCGGCCGCGAGCAGCCCGAGCGGGGCCGCCGCGCCGAACCACACCGTGTCGCAGTCGTACGCGCGGGCCAGTCGCGCCGCCCGCCGCGCCACCAGCGGGGTCGGCAGGAGCACCTTCGTCCGCTCGCGGACCACCTCGAAGGGCTGGTCCGCGTCGAACTTCTCCGCGCCCCGCCAGGACGAGGCGTAGACGACCACGGAGCCGGCGGGCTGGCGGACGGCCAGGTTGTGCACGAAGGACTGGATCCCGCCGGGTCGCGGCGGGAAGTCGTTCGTCACGAGCAGTGTCCGGCTCACCGGCCGACCCCTCTGGCGTAGGCGCGGGCGGCGGCGATCCGCTCGACGGTGGACGGATGGCTGGCGGAGTAGAGGTACTCCCAGCGGGGCGGGTCGGGATCGGCGAGGTTGATCCCGGCGAGCCGGCGCTGCATCGCCTCGAACGCGGCGGGGTCGCCGGTGAGCGCGAGGGCGTGCGCGTCGGCGCGCGCCTCCACCCGGCGGGACATCAGCGCCTGCACCGGCGCGGAGACCAGCCCGGCGACCACGACCAGGGCGAGCAGGAGCGGGAACGCGCGGGGCTCGGCGACGGAGTCGACGCCGGCCAGCCGCAGCAACGGGCCCGACGAGCCGAGCAGGTAGAGCGCGACGACGGCCGCGGCGGCGCCGAGCGCCCCGGTCAGGGTGCCGACGGCGACGTCCCGGTCCTTCGCGTGCCCCAGCTCGTGCGCCACCACGGCGGTCACCTCGGCGGGCGTGGCCTCGCGCAGCAGCGTGTCGTAGACGACCACCCGCCGGGTCGGCCCGAGGCCCGAGACGTACGCGTTGACCGCCCGCGTGCGGCGGGACGCGTCGGCCACCAGCACGTCCCGCACCGGTACGCCGTCCCGGGCGGCCATCGCCGTCAGCTCGCTGCGCAGCGGCCCCGGCTCCATCGGGGTGAACCGGTTGAAGACCGGCTCCACGAGCACCGGCAGCACGAAGGAGAGCACGACGACCAGGCCGGCCGCTCCGGCGGCTCCGAACGCCCACCACCAGCGCGGGGCGAGCCGGATGACGGCGTAGAAACCCAGCAGCGCGACCGCGCCGATGACGGCGCTGACGGCGTACGACTTGAGCAGGTCGACGGCCCACCCGCCCCAGCCGTTGGTGCTCAGCCCGTAGCGGGTGAGCACGGACTGCCGCCAGGCGGCGAACGGGAGGGTCACCAGGTCGGCGACGAGCACCACGGCGAGGCCGCCGAGCACCGCCTGGGCCGCCCAGTGCCCGCCGAGGGGACGCCCGGCCAGCTCGACGAGGCGGCTGCCCAGCGGGGTCAGGCCGAGCGCGAGCGCCACC
>NZ_JBFAMU010000838.1:0-1366 GCF_040656655.1 Micromonospora sp. NPDC049799 | reverse complement strand
GCCGGCGCAGGGCCGTCGGGGTGCCGGAGAAGCGCGGCGCCGGGGCCGGCTGGAGGACACCGTCGGATTCGGTGTACGTGCCACGGGCGGCCAGGTGCGGGTGCTCCGGCGCCTCGGTCCAGTCCAGGACGGGCGCCACGCACGCGTCCGACGCGGACAGCAGCGCCGTCCACTCGTCCCGGGTGCGGGTCCGGAAGAGCCGGCCCCACGACTCGCGCAGCGCCGGCCAGTTCGCCGGGTCGGTGCGGTCCAGCGCCTCGTCCGGGTGCAGCGGGAACCCGGTGCGCCGCACCAGTTCGTCGTAGAAGCGCGGCTCCAGCGCGCCCACCGCGACGTACCTGCCGTCGGCGCACTCGTACGTGTCGTAGAACGGGGCGCCGCCGTCGAGCAGGTTGACCCCGCGCGGGTCCTGCCACATGCCGATCCGGCGCAGCGCGTGGATCTGGGTGCCGAGCACCGCCACGCCGTCCACGATGGCCGCGTCCACCACCTGGCCGGGGGCGCCGCTGCGCACCGCGTACAGGGCGGAGACCAGGCCCAGGGCGAGCATCATGCCGCCGCCACCGAAGTCGCCGAGCAGGTTCATCGGCGGCACCGGGCGCTCCCCGGCCCGGCCGATGCCGTGCAGCGCCCCGGTCAGCGCCAGGTAGTCGATGTCGTGCCCCGCGTACGGGGCGGCCGGCCCGTCCTGGCCCCAGCCGGTCATCCGCCCGTACACCAGCCGGGGGTTGACCGCGTGACAGTCGGCCGGTCCCAGGCCGAGCCGCTCGGTCACGCCCGGCCGGAAACCCTCGATCAGCGCGTCCGCGTCGGCGAGCAGCGCGAGGACCGCCTCCCGCCCGCCGGCCGACTTCAGGTCCACCGCGATCGAGCGGCGGCCCCGGTTCAGCAGGTCCGGGTGCGGAGTGCCGAACGCGGAGGGGTCCACGTCGCCCACCCGGTCCACCCGGACCACGTCGGCGCCCAGGTCGGCCAGCATCATCGCGGTGAACGGGCCCGGTCCGATGCCGGCCAGCTCGATCACCCGTACGCCGGCGAGGGGACCGGTCACCGCGTCGTCCGTCATCGGGCCACCATAGGCGCTCGGCGTTTGCCGGGTAAGGGGCGGGGAACGCTCGTGGGGTGGATCGGGGGAGTGGCGTGATCAGGGTGGCCATGCTGCACGGCCCCGGCCGCCCCGACGCCGACGGCGTCAGTGACTACGTGACGCACCTGGTCGACGCGCTGGGCGAGGTGGACGTCGAGGTGACTCCGGTGCCGCTGCGGCCGACCCGGGCGCGGGGCGGTTGGCGGTCGGCGGTCAACTACGCGCCGATCGCCGTGGGCGGGGTGCTGCTCGGCGTGGGGCTGTGGTGGTGGCTGTCGG
>NZ_JBFAMU010000837.1:0-1374 GCF_040656655.1 Micromonospora sp. NPDC049799 | reverse complement strand
CCCCGTTAACGCCTCGCGTGGTACAGGGGGCCCTTCTCAACAGCACCGGCGTGCCCCGGCGGTCAGCTCCCGCCGCCGGGGCTCGGCCGGCGCGTCACAGCGACCCGCGCCGCCACGGGCCGGTGATCGCGAAGGTGATGCCGGGGCTCTGCACGTTGACGAACAGCCAGTTGCCGTTGCGCGGGTCGAACGTGGAGCCGCACCACTCCGACCCGGAGTAGTCGCCGGCCGCGACGGTCTTGCCGGGCACCCCTCCGGTCGGGATCACCACCTGGTTCAGGGCGAACGGGAAGATCACCCCGTCGGTGGTGAGGCCGTGCAGGTACTCCCCGGAGCTGCCGTCCTCGCACAGCACGATGCCGCCGCGCGGGCTGACGCAGATGTTGTCCGGGTTGTTCAGCACCGCCGCGTCGGGGGAGGCGAACAGCACCCGCATCCGCTCCGCCGCCGGGTCGTACTCGAAGACCTGGCCCTGGCCGGCCGGCCCGCCGCTGGTGGACACGATGTAGATGCGCTCGTTGCCGTACCAGGCGCCCTCCAGGCGGCGGAACACCGCGGCGCCGGAGGCCGCGCCCTGCAACGCCGGCCGGACCTCGCCGGGGGCGTAGTCGGGGTTGTCGATGGTCACCCACGTCAGGTCGCGGTACTCGGTGCCGGTGCCGTCGGTGTAGGTGGAGTACGACGAGGAGTCCGCCGTGGGGATCACCAGCATCTGCAGGACGCCGCCGGCGGCCAGCTCACCGGGGAGGGTGGGCAGGTAGCGGTACAGGCCCGACGGGGTGGCGTCCTCGGTCAGGTAGACGATGCCGGTGGCCGGGTCCACGGCCACGGCCTCGTGGCTGAACCGGCCCATCTGCCGCAGCGGGCGCGGGTCGCCCTTGCCGGTGTGCGGCACCTCGAACACGTACCCGTGGCGGGTGCCGTCCGGGCCCAGTTCGGTGGTCTCCTCACAGGTCAGCCAGGTGCCCCAGGGGGTGGGGCCGCCGGCGCAGTTGCGGATCGTGCCGGACAGGCTCGCCCACGAGTCGGTGAACGCGCCCGCGTCGGGGTCGAACACCAGGGAGGTGGTGCCGCCGGTGGCAGCCGGGTTGTAGGCGGGGGTGGTGAACGCGCCGGTGTAGCCGCCGCGTTCGTGGTTGCGGACCAGGGAGATCTTCCCGTCGCCGCGGCGGAACGCCGCCATGCCGTCGTGGGCGCCGGGCGTCGGGATACCGTCGGACATCACGTCGCCGGTCCAGCCGTAGCTGAGGTACTCGAAGCCGCGCGGCAGGCGCAGCAGTTCCAGGCCGGTCGTGGCGTCCCGTACCGGGTGGAGCGGGCCGTAGTCGGGGCTGGCCGGCAGCTTCGCCAGGGGGGCGGCGCCGGCGGTGCGGG
>NZ_JBFAMU010000836.1:0-1376 GCF_040656655.1 Micromonospora sp. NPDC049799 | reverse complement strand
GCCGACCGCGACGGCGCGGGTGGCCGACCGCGTCTCGCCCCGCGCGTAGAGGGCCCGGCTCAACACGGCGAAGAGGGCGTACCCGAGCAGGCCCGGTGCGAAGCCGGCGACGGCACCGGCCGCCGTGTCGGCCGCGGCGCCGTCAAAGAAGAGGTGGCCGACCGGCCCGGCCGTGCCGACCAGGGCCGCCGCGCCGAGACAGCTGAACAGCAGCACGCCCCGGACGGCCGGGGCCAGGGTCGCGCGGTACGCCTCCTCGTCGCCGGCGGCCGAGGCCGCGGACAGGGCCGGGTACGCGGCCACCGCCAGCGGCACCGCCAGCACCGCCCACGGCAGCAGGAACACCGTCTGGGCGAGGTTGAACACACCCAGGTCGGCGGTCGCGCCGTAGGCCACCTGGTTCAGGCTGACCGCGAGCGCGACCTGCTGGGCGGTGACCGTCACGGCACCGGCGACCGCCAGCCCACCCACCCGGGCACGGGCGTCGCCGGGGAAGCGGAAGCCCACCGCCGGCACGATCCGCAGCCGGCGGAACGGGATCAGCAGCGACAGGGACAGGACCACCACGCCCGCCGTCGTCCCCGCCGACAGCAGCAGCTCCCCGCCCCGGCTGACCTCGGCCACCGTCGCCCTGGCACCCTCTGAGAGGGTGAAGACCAGGTACACCGCGACGACGGTGAGGCTGGACAGCAGCGGCGCGATGACCGGCCAGGCGAAGCGGCGGTGCGCCTGGAGGACCCCGGTCAGCACGATGCCGATCCCGTACAGCGGCAACTGCGGGGCGAAGACCCGCAGCATGCGCGCGCCGCTGTCCTGCTGCGCGGCGGTGAGGCCCTCCCCGAGCAGCCCGATCAGCGGCCCGGCCAGCAGCGCCACCGCCAGCGCGAGGGGCACCAGCAGAGCGAGGGTCCAGGTGAGCAGCGCGCCGGTGGTCCGGGCCACCGTCGCCCGGTCACCGGCGGCGACCGGCCCGGCCAGCAGCGGTACGACGAGGCTGGCCAGCGCCCCACCGGCCACGACCTCGAAGACGATGTTCGGGACGGCGTTCGCCACCACGTACGTGCCACCGAGGTCGGTGGGGGCGAGCGTCCAGGTGAAGACGGCGGTGCGGCCGAAGCCGGCGAGCCGGGCGACCACGGTGAGGACGGCGATGAGCGCGGCCGCTCCGGCGACGCGGCCGGCGCCGGCGAGGGGTGCCGGGGTCGTCACGTCAGTCGGCGCGACGGCCCAGCGCGTCGAGTTCACGCAGACCCGGGGTCCGCTGGATGACGGCCGTGAAGCTGACCTTCTCGCTGGCGGCGGTGAGCCCGGCGAGGACGGCGAGGATCCCGGCGCGGCCCAGCGGGCCGGACCGGGCGGCCAGGGCGACGCCGAGC
>NZ_JBFAMU010000835.1:0-1377 GCF_040656655.1 Micromonospora sp. NPDC049799 | reverse complement strand
GGGGGGGCCGACCGCGCGCGCTACGCCGGTAACAGGCGCTCCCGGCCCCGCCCCCCACCGTGGGGCGCGGGGCGCCCCCGGGGCCGGAGCCCCCCGACCGCTCATCGGGTCAGGAGGTCACGCAGCGCCTTGACGACCTCGGCGGGCGCCTCCTCGGCCATGAAGTGACCGCAGGAGACGGTGGTGTGCCGCAGGTCCGGCGCCCAGGCCCGCCAGAGGGCGGCGGCGTCGAAGCCGAGGGCGGCTCCCCAGTTTTGCTGCAGGACGGTCACCGGCATGCGCAACTGGTTACCGGCGGCCCGGTCGGCGCGGTCGTGCTCCACGTCGATCCCGGCGGACGCGCGGTAGTCCGCGACGATGGACGGGACCGCGTTCCGGGACGCCGCCAGGTACGCCGCCCGCACGTCGGCGGGGATGGCGTCCGGGTCCCGGGTCCAGAGGTCGAGGAAGTAGCCGAAGAAGGCGTCCGGGCTGGCGGCGATGAGCTGCTCGGGCAGGCCGGCCGGTTGGGCCATCAGGTAGAGGTGGAAGGCGACGGCCGCCGAGGTGCCGTGCAGGACGTCCCACATGTCGAGGGTGGGCAGGACGTCGAGCGAGGCGAGGTGGGTGACCGTGCCGGGGTGGTCCAGGCCCGCGCGGATGGCGACCAGGGCACCCCGGTCGTGGCCGGCGAGGGCGAAGCGCTCGTGACCCAGGGCGCGGGCGAGCGCCACCACGTCGGCGGCCATGGTCCGCTTCGCGTACGCGGTGCCGTCGACGTCGACGGGCTTGTCGCTGTCGCCGTAGCCGCGCAGGTCCGGACAGATCACCGTGTGGTCGGCGGCGAGGTCGGCGGCGACGTGCCGCCACATGAGGTGGGTCTGCGGGAAGCCGTGCAGCAGCACCACGGGGCTGCCCGAGCCGGCGACGGCCGCGTTCAGCGTGACGCCGTCGGCGACGGTGATCCGGTGGTGGTCGAATCCGTTGATCGTGGGGTTCACGGGGAACCTTCCTGCTCGTCGTGGGTGTTCGAGGTCGAGCCTGCCCGGGGGCGATGAGCAACGGATCAGCGCCGGATGAGCGCCGGCGCGCTGCCTAGAGTGGTGCCATGACCTGGCGGGCGGGGGCACCGGCGGTGACCTTCGGTGTGCTGGGTCCGGTGGAGGCGGTCGGTGACCGGGGTCCGGTACCGCTGGGCGGCCCGCGTCACCGCGCCGTGCTGGCCCGCCTGGTGGTCGCCCGGGGGCGGGTCGTGCCCGTGGACCGGCTCGTCGACGATCTCTGGGAGACGCCGTCGGACGGCGCGGTGGCGGCGATCCGCACCTTCGTGGCGGACCTGCGCCGGGCGCTGGAGCCCGAGCGTCCGCCGCGCCGACCGGCCCGGCTGCTGGTGACGGC
>NZ_JBFAMU010000834.1:0-1403 GCF_040656655.1 Micromonospora sp. NPDC049799 | reverse complement strand
GGCGACATCCTCGCCGATCTGCCGGCCGGTGAGGGACTGGCCGAGGTCGCCCTGGAGCAGGTTGGAGATGTAGACGCGGCTGGGTGGTCGGGCGGCTGGGCGGTCGGGCGTTCGCCGGGCCCGCCGGCGGTGGCACACGTCGGTGCCCGTGTCGTTGCCTCTGGCTGCGCTAGTCTTGCCGCTCGTGAGCACCGAGGACCCGGGCGTGCCGGGCGTACACGACGACGAGCGGACGGTGGACCTGTCCGACGACGACTTCGTGGTGCTGCCCGAGCAGACCTCCGACGACACCGACCGAGGCTGGGGCGAGCGCGGCGGCGGCAACGACGACTGGCTGCTCGCCGAACGCCCCCCGCACTGGGACTGACGCCGAGGTCAGGAGGCGGTGGCCGCCGGGGCCTTGGAAGAACCGCCGCCGGTCGAGCCGGACGACGCCGACGACCCGGAGGAGCCGTTCGAGGTCGACGGGGACGTGGTCGCGCCGCTGGACGACGAGCCGGAGTCACCGCCGGTGGACTTCGCCGGCTTGGAACCACCGGTGCTGGTCTCCGAGCCGGAGGACCGCGAGTCGGTGCGGTAGAAGCCGGAGCCCTTGAACACGACGCCGACGGAGTTGAAGACCTTCCGCAGCCGTCCCTCGCAGGCCGGGCACTCGGTCAGCGGCTCGTCGGAGAAGGACTGCACCGCCTCGAGTTGCTGGCCGCACGCGGTGCAGGCGTACTGGTACGTGGGCACGTTCTCCTCCGGATCTGGCACGGCCGGTTGGCACTCGACGACTTCGAGTGCCAATGGTGCGTCATCACCCCCGGATTCGTCCAGCGGACGTGTGGGGCGCGACACCCTCACCGTCGGCGAGTGCGGGGTCCAGCGTACGCAGCCCCCCGGCGGGGGTGACCACCGCGCGCACCGGTCGGTCGTGCGGCTCGGTCGGCAACACGTCGACCAGCTCACCGTCGTGCAGCGGCACCACGGTCAGCGTGGTGGCCGGCACCCGGGCGAGGGCCCGGTCGTACGAGCCGCCGCCCCGGCCCAGCCGCAGCCCGCGACGGTCCACCGCCAGCGCGGGCACCACCACCAGCTCCGCCCGGGCGACCGCGTCCACCCCGAGCCGGGGGCCGACCGGCTCGCGCATGCCCCGGCCGGCGGCGACCAGCGCGTCCGGGCCGGTCCAGACGGCCCAGTCCAGATCCAGGTCGTCCCGGAGAACCGGTAGCAGCAGCTCCCCGCCCGGCGGCAGCGCCGCGTGCAGGACCGCCGGCAGGTCCGCGCCGCCGGGCTCCGAGCCCACCGGGACGTACGCGGTCATGCGGCGGGGGCGTATCCGGCGTACGACCGAGACCAGCTCGGCCTGGACGCCCCCGTGTAGTACGCGGTGGGGATCAGCGCGGCCTGCCGCACGTCGG
>NZ_JBFAMU010000833.1:0-1419 GCF_040656655.1 Micromonospora sp. NPDC049799 | reverse complement strand
GGGCCAGCCGAGCCGCCGTCTCGACCAGCGGGCGGGCCCGGGCCGGGCGGCCGGCCTGGTAGTGCAGGCAGCCAAGGTCGCCCAGCGCCTGCGCGAGCTGGGCCTGGTCACCGCAGCCGCGCAACATCTCGACCGCCTCGGTGAGCAGGTCGGCGCGCTCGCCCGGCGGGCTGACCGCGGCCAGCACCCGCAGCGACATGCCGCGGGTCCGGGAGGCCCGGGGACCGACCAGTGCCAGCTGTTCACGTGCGAGAGCCCGGGCCCGCGCCACGTCGCCGGTGAGCAGGTACGCCTGGGCCGCCTCGGCCCGCCACGGCACCAGCGCCGGGCGGTCGAAGCGCCAGGAGGTCATCAGCTGGCCGCAGGTGGTGAGGTCGTTGAGCGCCGCGTGCGGGCGGCCGTTCTCCAACTGGAAGCGACCCCGGGCGTGCAGGTAGTACAGGCCGAACCGGCTCTTGAACATGCCCTCCGGCACCGGCATCTCCAGATAGGTCGACGCCGCCTCGTGGTCGCCCGTGTCGGTGGCGGCCTGCACCAGGTTGGCCAGCGGCCCGCCGATGCACACGCCCCAGCTCTCCAGCGGCACCTGCTTGAGCGCCGCCTCGGCGAGCTGCCGGGCCAGCAGCGGATTGCCCTGCCGCAGCGCGATGCTGGCGCGCAGGGAGGCGAACTCGGCCTCCCACAGCGGCACCTGCCACGCCCGCGCCTCGGCCAGCCAGTGGTCGCACCAGCTGGCCGCGGCGGGCAGCCGGTCGGCGAACTGGAGGGTGGCCACCGCGCACATGAGGGCTTCCTGGGTTTTCTTGGTCAGCCGCATGGCCCGCATGCACGCCTCGGCGTCCGCCACCGCCTCGTCCTCGTCGCCGCCGGCGAGCAGCGACGACAGCGCCGCCGCGCTGCGTACCCGGGGGTCGCGGGCGGAGCGACCGGTGGTGTGCTCCGCCGGGTGCAGCCGTCCGGAGACCAGCGCCGGGTACGACGCGGCGAGAACCTCCCGGGTCGCGCGCAGCTCGGCCGAGCCGGCCGGGTCGTGCTCCTCACCCCGCACCGCGATGCGCTCGATCGCCTCGGCCGCCTCCTCGAAGCGGCCGTGCCAGAGCAGGTACTTGGCCAGCATCAGGGCGTGCCGGTCACCCAGCCGCCCCTGCCGCAACGCCTCGGCCAGCTCACCGAGGTGCCGGACGCTCATCGACGGGTTCAGCAGCCAGGCCGCACTGGTGAGCAGGGCCTTCAACGGGACACGCAGGCTCTGGTCGTCACAGATCCGCAACGCCACCTCGACGCAGGCGTACGCGTCGGCGGCCCGGTTCTCCACCAGGTGCCGCTCGGCGGCGGCGCGCAGCACCGCCAGCGCCCAGTCGGGCAACGCCCGGTCGGGCAGCGCCGGGTCGGCGGCGACCAGATGGCGGGCCACCCGGG
>NZ_JBFAMU010000832.1:0-1420 GCF_040656655.1 Micromonospora sp. NPDC049799 | reverse complement strand
GCTGTTCGCCGCGAGCGCCGGCCTGCCCACCGTTGCGGCGGTCGCCCTGCTCGCGGCCGGCGCCCTGGCGCACGTCGTGGGGGAGCTGTGGCAGTCCGCCGCGGGGTGGGGCGTCTCCTACGGGCTGGCGCCGGAGAACGCCCACGGCCAGTACCAGGGGGCGTACAGCATGGGCTACGAGGTGGGGAAGATGCTCGCCCCGGTCGTCGTGACCGCTCTCGCCATCGGTTGGGGCGTACCGGGTTGGTTGCTGCTCGGCGGTCTCTTCCTGCTCCTCGGCGCGCTGGTGCCGCCGGTGGTGCGGTGGGCCGCCCGCGGCCGGGCCACGACGCCGGCCGGCTCCGCGGTACCCGTCAGCTGAGAGTTCGGCTCGCCACTCCACCCACGCGGGCCCGGGGGGATCTGGCAGGCTGGTAGTCGTGCTGACGGTGCCGGTACGGCAACTGGGGGAATCGGAGCGCCGCGCGGTCGAGCGTCTGCTCGACCTGGACCCGTTCGCGGGCGCGCAGGTCGCCGAGCGGATCGCCGCGCGTGGCCTCGCCTGGTGGCGTGCCGAGGGGCGGGTGCTGGGCTACGGCACCCGGCGCAACGTCGAGTCGCTCTGCTGGCTGGGCGGCAACCTCACCCCGGTGCTCGCCTCGGAACCGGCCGTCGCCGCCTTCGCCGACCTGCTCGCCAGCGAGGAACGGCTCTGCTCGTCGATCGTCGGCCGGGCCGACGCCGTGCTCGGCCTCTGGGACCGCCTCTCCGCGACCTGGGGGCCCGCCCGGGACGTACGCCCCAACCAGCCGTTGCTGGCGACGGACACCATGCCCGGCGTCACGCCCGACCCGGAGGTGCGCCGGGTGCGCGGCGGGGAGGTCGACCGGCTCTTCCCGGCGGCCGTCGCGATGTACACCGAGGAGGTCGGGGTGTCGCCGCTGGCCGAGGACGGCGGGCGCAGCTACCGGCGGCGGGTCACCGACCTGGTTCGGGCCGGTCGGGCGTACGCCCGGTTCGTCGATGGTCAGGTCGTGTTCAAGGCGGAGCTGGCGGTGGTCACCCGGCGGACCGCCCAGGTGCAGGGGGTCTGGGTGGCCCCGGAGTGGCGGGGGCGGGGGATGGCCACCGCGGCGATGGCCGCCGTGGTGCGCGACGCGCTGCAGCGGGTCGCGCCGACGGTCAGCCTCTACGTCAACGACTTCAACTGGCCCGCCCGACGGGTGTACGAGCGCTGCGGGTTCCGTCCGGTCGGCACCCTCGCCACCGTCTTGTTCTGACCAGGATCTGCGGAAAGACCGCTGGCCGGCACCCGTGTTCGGGTGCCGGCCAGCGGTGTGGTTGCGGGTCAGCTGTTCCAGTGCTCGGTGACGAGGTCGGCGGCCTGCTGCTCCCACTGGGCGTAGTGGTCGGGGTAGGCCGAGACCTGGACGGTCTGGGC
>NZ_JBFAMU010000831.1:0-1424 GCF_040656655.1 Micromonospora sp. NPDC049799 | reverse complement strand
GAGGTGGCGGCGTGAGGCACGACGGGCGCGTGAGCCGCCGTACGCTGCTGCGGGCCGGAGCGGCGGGGGCCGTGACGGTCGCCGCCGGCTGCGGACGCGGGGAGCCGTCGATCCAGGTGGCCGTGGTGTGGAGCACCGGTGAGCTGGCCCGGTTCCGGGAGGTGGTCGCCCGGTACGGCGACGTGCGGGTGGTCAGCGCGGGCAACGACATCGACGCGTTCCTGCGCGCCCGTCACCTCGCCGGCACCAGCCCGGACGTGGCGATCCTGCCCCGCCCGGGTCTGGTCGTCGAGTACGCGCGGCGAGGCTGGCTGCGGGAGGTGACGCCGTCGGGCGGCTACGCCGTCCCGGTCGGGATGGCGGACCTGCTCACCACCGGCGGGCGGCGGTACGGGGTGTGGGTGAAGGCGGCGCACAAGTCGCTGTTCTGGCACCTGCCCTCCCTGCTTCCCGACCCGCCGCGCAGCTGGGACGAGCTGGTCCAGGTCACCCGGCGGCTGGGCGGGCCGCCCCGCCGCGGCGCGGGTCCCGCCCCGCTGGCGATCGGCGCGGCCGACGGTTGGGTGCTCACCGACTGGTTCGAGAACGTGCTGGCCGACGTGACGACACCCGGGTTCTACTCGGCCCTGGCCCGGGGCGATGCCGACTGGGGCAGCCGGTCGGTGCGCGCCGCGCTGGACCGGCTCGCGGAGCTGTGGAGCGTCGAGGGCGCGTTCCCCGGCGGCGGCCGGCGTGCGCTGCTCACCCAGTACGAGGACTCGGTCATCGACGTCGTGCACCGCCGCCGGGCCGTCATGGTGTTCGAGGGCGACTTCGTCGACGACGTGGTCCGGGCGTTCTCCTCCGGTGCGGCGCCACGGACGTTCCGGTTCCCCGGTGCCCGGATGGCCGACCGCCCGCTGATCGTGGGCGGAGACGCGGCGGTCGTCTTCGCCGGGTCGGACCGCGGCGCGGACCTGGTGCGCTGGCTCAGCGAAGGGTCGGCCTTCGGCCCGTGGCTCGACGCCGGCGGCTACCTGTCCCCCAACGTGTCCGTGCCGCTGGCCAGCTACCGCGACCCGGTCCGCCGGGAACTCGCCACCGACCTGAGGACCACCGACGCCGTGCGCTTCGACCTCTCCGACCAGCTCCCCGGTCCGTTCACCGGCTCCGACGGGGTGGGGATCTGGCGGATCATGCAGGACTTCTTCGCCGACGTGACCGGCGGGGTGGCGGCGGGCGAGGCGATCCGTCGTGCCACCGGGCAGCTGGCGGCGGCGGCCCGTTCCGCGGGTGGCGGCCGATGACGCGGGTGCTCGGCGAGACGGCCGTCCTGGACGACGTGGGCCCGGCCCGGCGGGGGCGCGCCTATCCGGCGGCCGGAGCCACCTCGGCGCTGCTGGTGCCCGCGGTGCTGCTGCTCGGCGGGCTGCTGGCCTGGCCGG
>NZ_JBFAMU010000830.1:0-1429 GCF_040656655.1 Micromonospora sp. NPDC049799 | reverse complement strand
GAGGAACGCGTCCGACTTGTCGATCATGAGCGTCTTCCGGCTGGCCATGGAGTCCGTGACCAGCAGCTCGTCGGAGGCGAGGTCGGCGACCTCCACCCGGGTGGAGCTGGTCACCGGCTCGCTGGGCGCGGCGGCCCGGCGCCGGGCGCTGGCCGAGGTCGCCAGCGGCGCCGCCGGCATCGTCCTCGGCACCCACGCCCTGCTGTACGAGGGCGTCGACTTCGCCGACCTCGGCCTGGTGGTCGTCGACGAGCAGCACCGGTTCGGCGTGGAGCAGCGCGACGCGTTGCGGGCCAAGGCCGACCAGCCGCCGCACGTGCTGGTCATGACCGCCACCCCGATCCCGCGCACGGTCGCCATGACCGTGTACGGGGACCTGGAGACCTCCACCCTGTCCCAGCTCCCGCAGGGACGGTCGCCGATCGCCTCGCACGTGGTTCCGGTGGCCGAGAAGCCGGCCTTCCTGGACCGGGCCTGGCGTCGGGTGCGCGAGGAGGTCGCCGCCGGCCACCAGGCGTACGTGGTGTGCCCGCGGATCGGAGAGGGGCCGGTGTCCGAGGAGGAGCCGCCGAAGGAGGACGACAACGGGCGGCGCCCGCCGATGGCGGTGACCGAGGTGGCGCCGCTGCTCGCCGAGGGGCCGCTGCACGGGCTGCGCATCGGCGTCCTGCACGGCCGGCTCCCCGCCGACGAGAAGGACGCCGTGATGCGCTCCTTCGCCGCCGGCGACGTCGAGGTGCTGGTCGCCACCACCGTGGTCGAGGTGGGCGTCAACGTGCCCAACGCGACCGTCATGATCGTGCTGGACGCCGACCGGTTCGGCGTCTCCCAACTGCACCAGCTACGCGGCCGGGTGGGCCGGGGCACGGCTCCCGGTCTGTGTCTGCTGGTGACCGAGGCGGCCGAGGGCTCCCCGGCACGGGAGCGCCTCGACGCGGTGGCGTCCACGACCGACGGGTTCAAGCTCGCCGAACTGGACCTGGAGCAGCGCCGCGAGGGTGACGTGCTCGGCGCGACGCAGTCCGGCCGCCGTTCCCACCTGCGGCTGCTCTCGCTGCTGCGCGACGCCGACCTGATCCGGGACGCCCGGGCCGAGGCGATCGAGCTGGTCGAGGAGGACCCGGAGCTGGCCCGGCACCCCGCACTGGCCGTCTCGGTCGCGGCGTTGGTCGACGAGGAACGCGCGGAGTACCTCGAAAAGGGCTGACCCTCCGGGCCTCCGCCCGCCAGGCTCGCCCCGCCGTCCTCGCCAAGATCGCGCTGACTGTGCGCCGGCCCTGTGTCGGCTCGGCGCCCGCCCGCCAAGATCGCGCTCGATCCTGGAAGTAGTGGTCTCGATCGCGAATGGAGGCCACTACTTCCACGATCGAGCATGATCTTGGCGGCGGCGGCGGCGGCGGCGGGCGGGCGGGGCGGGCGGGTGCGGCGC
>NZ_JBFAMU010000829.1:0-1432 GCF_040656655.1 Micromonospora sp. NPDC049799 | reverse complement strand
CCGCGCTCGCCGAGGCCGCCGCGGCGGTCACCCCGGCGCGCCCGCGCCTGACCTACGCGTCCACCGTCACCGGCGACCTGGCCGTCGACGAGGTGGCCGAGCGCGCCTACTGGGTCCGGCAACTACGGGCGCCGGTGTTGTTCTCGGCCGCTCTGCGCGCCGCCGTGAGCGGGGTCGGTGCGACGGAGGGAGCCGACACCGAGGTCCTGCTCGTGCAGGTCGGGCCGGGGACGGCACTGGTCGGCCTGGCCCGCCGGCACCGGCTGCCGACGATACGGGCGGTCGTGCCGACGATGCCGTCCGACGAGGTCGGTGCGGACGCCGCCACGCTGCGGGAGGGGCTGGGCGCGCTCTGGTGCCACGGCGCCGAGGTGGACGCGGCCGCCGGACAGCGGGCGGGCCGGCGCCGGGTCGCCGCACCCGGGTACGCCTTCCAGCGTCGCCGGCTCTGGATCGACCCGGACGGCGGGCCGGCCCCAGCGTCCCCGGTGGACGCCGACGAGCCGATCCAGGTCCCGGTATGGCAGCAGGCCGCCCCACCCGCCGTCCGCCCCCGGATGCGGGGCCGGTGGCTCGTCGTGCCCGGCAACGACGCGGACGTCACCGCTGCGGTCTGCGCGGCCATCACCGCAGCCGGGGCCACCGCCCGGCCGGTACCCGTCCGGCCGGCCGGTGGAACGGAAGCGGACGGTGCGACGACCGGCGCCGCGGACGCCGACGGGGTGGTGGTCCTGCCGGGTGACGACGGAGATCCGGGGGCGGCGGTCCTGCGCCTCACGGAGATCGCCCGGCTGCTCGCCGGCACCGACGTGTCGATGCTGGTCGCGGTGACCCGCCGGGGCGTGGCCGTGCTGCCGCACGAGTCCCCGGATCCGGCCGGGGCCGCGGCGCTCGTCCTGCCGCAGGTGATCGCCCAGGAACGGCGCGGGCTGCGCTGGTCCGGTGTGGACGTCGACACCGCCGACCCGGGCGAGATCGCCACCGCCGTCGTGACGCACGCGGCCGGCATCCCCGATGACGTCGATCCGGGCGCCCAGTGTGCGATGCGCGGCGGCCGGCGCTGGCTTCGTGCCCTGGTGCCGTGGCGGCCCGACCCGCCGGAGCCGGACCGCTCGACCGGCACCGTGCTGATCGTGGGTGGCCTCGGTGCGGTCGGTACGACGATCGCGGGGCACCTTGCCGCCGCGGGTCACCACGTCGTCGTCACCTCCCGGCGCGGCGAGCCGGCACCGGACACCGACCAGGGGCGTGCCCTCGCCCGGGCGCGCGCCACCGGCGCGCCGGTGACCGTCCGCCGGTTGGACGCCACCGACGCGGAGGCCACCACGGCGCTGCTCACCGAGCTGTCCGGCACCGGCCCGCTGGCGCTGATCGTGCACGCCGCCGCTGCCGGCGGCGAGGACCGCTGGACGACGGTGCGGGACGCCACCGC
>NZ_JBFAMU010000828.1:0-1443 GCF_040656655.1 Micromonospora sp. NPDC049799 | reverse complement strand
CCGCGCGGTCCCGCCCCGGGCGACCCCCGGGTCACCACGGCGGACCAGCGGTACGCCCCGGACTCCGTACGGCCGCCACCGCCGGGAGGCCGGCCCCCGCCGCCGTTCCCCTGCGTCCGGCCGTACGTGGACGGCACCCTCGTGGTCGCCGCGTCCGCGCCGCCCGAGGTGTCCTTCCGTCCGCCACCAGGCTGGGTCTGGCACGCCGACGACGGTTTCCGCGTGGCCGTGCCGGCCGGCTGGCGTTACTCCCGCGACGACGACGTCGCCTGCTTCCAGGACCCGGCAACCGGCCGGACGCTCAGCGTCGCCACCTCCTCCGACGCCACGGCCGACGCGCTCGACCGGCTCCGGGCCGCCCGGGCCCGCGCGCGGGCGGCGGGCACCCTGCCCGGGTACGTGGAGATCCGGCTCGGCGCGACCGGGGACTCGGCGGAGTGGGAGTGCGAGTGGGACACACCCCATGGCGACCGGCTGCGCGCCGTGCAGGTCGTGCCGACGCGTCCCGTCGCCCCGACCTCCCGCACCCTGGGCTGGATCACCGGGGACCGGGACTGGGCCGGGGCGGCGGAGCAGTTCCGGATCATCCGCGCGAGCCTGCGGCCGGCCGTCTGACCGACGACACGGCCGATCGCTGCGGGTGAGAAATTCCGGAATGCTGACTATCGTGTGACTCGGGGTGACCGAGGGGGAGCGCGCGTGCGCCAAGGGCTGATCGCGGGCCGGTACCGGCTGCTCGACCTGGTCGGCACTGGCGGAATGGGCCGGGTCTGGCTGGCCCGGGACGAGATGCTGCACCGCGACGTCGCGGTCAAGGAGATCGTCCCGCCGACCTGGCTCGCCGAATCCGAACGCGCGGAGCTGCGGCTGCGGACCCTGCGCGAGGCGCGCACGGCCGCCCGGCTCACCCATCCGAACGTGGTGCGGGTGTACGACGTCGTGCACGACCGGGACAGCCCCTGGATCGTCATGGAGTACGTCCGGTCCCGCTCCGTCCAGCAGATCCTCCACGCCGAGGGCCCCCTGGATCCCCGGCGCACCGCACGGATCGGCCTGGCCGTGCTGGCCGCGCTGCGGGCCGCGCACGCCGCCGGAGTGCTGCACCGTGACGTGAAGCCGCACAACGTCCTGGTCGCCGACGACGGGCGGGTGGTGCTCACCGACTTCGGGCTGGCCACCTTCGAGGGGGGCGACGGCGCGATGACCGGTCCGGGCTTGGTGCTCGGCTCGCCGCAGTTCGTCGCCCCGGAACGGGCCCGCGCCGGCGTCTCGGACCCCCGCACCGACCTGTGGTCGCTGGGCGCCACGCTCTACGCCGCCGTGGAGGGACAGTCCCCGTACGCCCGGGCGAACACGATGGCCACGCTCAGCGCACTGGCCACCGAGCCGCCCGACCCGATGCGCCGGGCCGGGCCGCTGCGTCCGGCGCTGACCGGGCTGCTG
>NZ_JBFAMU010000827.1:0-1461 GCF_040656655.1 Micromonospora sp. NPDC049799 | reverse complement strand
GGCCGCGAGGGCAACCTGGTGCTCTTCGTGGTCGACGCCAGCGGGTCGATGGGCGCCCGCCAGCGGATGTCGGCGGTCAAGGGCGCCGTGCTGGCCCTGCTCACCGACGCCTACCAGCGCCGGGACAAGGTCGCCGTGGTCGCCTTCCGGGGTGCCGGCGCGCAGGTCCTGCTCCCGGCGACCTCGTCGGTGCTGGCCGCGTCGACCCGGCTGGCCGAGCTGCCCACCGGTGGGCGTACGCCGCTGGCCGAGGGACTGCTCGCCGCCGCCGACCTGCTGCGGGTGGAGCGGCTGCGCGACCCGACACGGCGTCCCCTGGTCCTGGTCGTCACCGACGGCCGGGCCACCTCGGGAGACCGCCCGCTCGAGCGGGCGGCCGGGGCAGCGGCGGTGCTACGCGCGACCGGCGCTCCCTGCGTGGTCGTGGACTGCGAGTCCGGCCCGGTCCGCCTCCACCTGGCCGCCCGCCTGGCAGCGCACCTCAACGCCCACCACCACCACCTCGGCAAGGTCACCACAGCGCCACTCACCGACCTCGCCACCACCCCGTCACGGCGATCATGCACTTTCCGCCCCGACGAAAGGGACGGAAGTGGAGTAAAAGGGGTCCGAAACTGCAAGATCGACGAGGTCGGGCACGGGCCGGACCGGAACAGGAGCGTTGCCTGATGCCGCAGGGGAAGCCTTCGCACGTGCCGGCCGACGGGTTGACCACCCGGCAGCGGCGCCGCCGGCCGCTCACCATCGTCCACACCGGAGCGATGAAGGGGAAGTCGACCGCCGCGTTCGGCCTGGCGCTGCGCGCCTGGACCGCCGGGCTGCCGGTCGGGGTGTTCCAGTTCGTCAAGAGCGCCAAGTGGCGGGTGGGGGAGGAGAACGCCTTCCGCGCGCTCGGCGAGGTCCACGAGCGGACCGGCCAGGGCGCGCCGGTCGCCTGGCACAAGATGGGCGAGGGCTGGTCCTGGATCCAGCGCGGCGGCGAGGCCGACCACGCCGCCGACGCCCTGGAGGGGTGGCGCCAGATCCAGCGCGACCTGGCCGCGCAGCGGTACGGGCTGTACGTGCTCGACGAGTTCACCTACCCGATGACGTGGGGCTGGGTGGACGTCGACGAGGTGGTGGAGACCCTGCGCGACCGGCCCGGCTTCCAGCACGTCGTCGTCACCGGCCGCAACGCCGACCCCCGGCTCGTCGAGGCCGCCGACCTGGTCGCCGAACTGACCAAGGTCAAGCACCCGATGGACGCCGGCCAGAAGGGCCAGAAGGGCATCGAGTGGTGACCCCGGCCGAGGCCTGGGCGCTGCCCCGGCTCGTCGTCGCCGCGCCGGCCAGCGGGCACGGTAAGACCACCGTCGCCACCGGCCTGCTCGCCGCCCTGCGCCGCCGGGGCCTCACGGTCAGCCCGCACAAGGTCGGCCCGGACTACATCGACCCCGGCTACCACGCGCTGGCCGCCGGCCG
>NZ_JBFAMU010000826.1:0-1466 GCF_040656655.1 Micromonospora sp. NPDC049799 | reverse complement strand
CGAAGATCTCCCCCTCGGTCACCTGGAGGTCGACCCCGCGCACGGCATCGACCGTCTTCGTCTCCCGACCGGTGCGGGTGCGGTACGACTACGGCCTGCGCGTCGCGGCCGGCTCGGTGACCCTGCCCTGGCAGCGCACGTACGAGATCGACTTCGTCCTGGAGGAGACCGGTGAGCAGTCCCGATGAGACGGTGACCGCCGACGTCGCCGTGATCGGCGGTGGCCTCGGCGGGGTCGCCGCCGCCCTGGCCGCCGCCCGCGCCGGCCGTTCGGTGGTGCTCACCGACGAGTACTCGCGCGTCGGCGGTCAGGTCACCACGCAGGCGCTGCCCGCCCTCGACGAGCACCCGCACGTCGAGACCTTCGGCGCCTCGGCGTCCTACCGGGCGTTCCGGGACGCCGTCCGCGCCCGGTACGGCGGCGTCGCCAACCCCGGTGGCGGCTGGGTGAGTCGCCTCTGCTTCGAGCCCGCCGTCGCCCAGGCGATCCTGGACGACCTCCTGGCCGAGGCGAAGGTCACCGTGCTCACCGGCGTGGCCCCGGTGGCCGCTCGCGTCAACGGCGGGCGGGTCCGCGACGTCACCCTCGCCGACGGCACGGTGGTCGCCGCGACGGTGTTCTGCGACGCCACCGAGCGGGGGGACCTCGCGCCGCTGGCCGGCTTCGCCACCGTGCACGGCTCCGAGGGGCGCGACGCCCACGGCGAGCCCGACGCGGTGCCCGGCGGCCCCGACCCGGCCGCCCAGCAGTCCTTCACCTGGTGCGCGCTGGTCGAGCACCAGCCCGGGGAGGACTTCACCGGCCCCGCCCCCGCCGGGTACGCCGACCTGCGCCACCGGCTCTCCTTCGACATCGCCGGCTGGGACGGCGGCGTGCACCGGTACCGGATGTTCACCGACGGCCCGGACGGCAAGCCGCCGTTCTGGACCTACCGCCGCCTGCGCGCCGAGGCGCCGGAACTCGTGGTGCTCAACTGGGCGTCCAACGACTGCGCCGGGCAGGACCCGCTCGGCGACCCGGCAGGGGCCGAACGCGCCGGTCGGGACCTGACCGCCGCGTTCGTGCACTGGCTGCGTACCGAGGCCCCACGCTCCGACGGCGGGCGGGGCTTCCCCGGCCTGCGGCTCGCCCCCGAGGCGGCCGGCACCCCCGACGGGTACGCCGAGGCGCCGTACCTGCGGGAGTCCCGGCGCGTCGTCGTCGACACCCCGGTCACCGGCCACGACCTCGAACCCGTCGAGGGACGTGCCCGCGCCCGGCACCTGCCCGGCTCGCTCGGCGTCACGTGGTACCACGTGGACCTGCACGAACGCACCGGTCACCCGGCGCCGGTCTACCGGCCCACGGCACCGTTCACCATCCCCGCGTCGGGCCTGGCTGGAGGCGTACGCCGAGGGCCGCCAGGGCTGAACCCGGCCGGTGGTCCTCGACGACGGCCTTCGCGGGCGCTGATCTGACGGGTCGA
>NZ_JBFAMU010000825.1:0-1471 GCF_040656655.1 Micromonospora sp. NPDC049799 | reverse complement strand
CGCTGCTGGTCACCGTGCTCGCCGCCGGCGGGACGGTGGCCGCCGACGCCTCCGGCGGCGGTGCCGAGGACTCCTGGGACGTCGGTGCGCTGGCCGTCCTCGACGTGCCGGTCATCCAGGCGCTCTGCCTGACCAGCACCCGCGAGCAGTGGGTCGGCAGCGACGCCGGACTGTCCCCGTTGGACGCGGCGATGCAGGTGGCCATCCCCGAGTTCGACGGGCGGATCGTCACCGTGCCGTTCTCGTTCAAGCGGATCGACGCCGACGGGCTGTCGGTCTACGCCGCCGACGGAGAACGGGCCGCCCGGGTCGCCGGGATCGCCGTCCGGCAGGCCCGGCTCCGGCACCTCCCGAACGCGGACAAGCGCGTCGCCGTCGTGCTCAGCTCGTACCCGACGAAGCACTCCCGGGTCGGCAACGCCGTCGGCCTGGACACCCCGGCCTCCGCGGTGCGGCTCCTCGCGGCGCTCGCCGAGGCCGGGTACGACCTCGGCGACGCGCCCGTGCCCGACGACGGGGACGCGCTGATCCACGCGCTGATCGCCGCCGGTGGGCACGACGTGGAGTGGCTGACCCCGGAGCAACTCGCCGCGGCCGAGGCGCGGGTCCCCGGCGACGTGTACGCCCGCTGGTTCGCGGCGGCACCGGGCGACCTGCGCGAGCGGATGCGGGAGCACTGGGGCGAGCCGCCCGGCGAGCTGTACACCGACGGCGGGGACGTCGTGCTGGCCGGGCTGCGCTTCGGCAACGTGACGCTGCTGATCCAGCCGCCGCGCGGCTTCGGCGAGAACCCGATCGCCATCTACCACGACCCGGACCTGCCGCCGAGCCACCACTACCTGGCCGCGTACCGGTGGCTGGCCGCGCCGGTCGCCGACGGCGGCTTCGGCGCGGACGCCGTGGTGCACCTCGGCAAGCACGGCACCCTGGAGTGGCTGCCCGGCAAGGGCCTCGGGCTGGCCGCCGACTGCGCCCCCGACGCCGTCCTGGGCGACCTGCCGCTGGTGTACCCGTTCATCGTCAACGACCCCGGCGAGGGCACCCAGGCCAAGCGCCGGGCCCACGCCGTCGTCGTCGACCACCTGGTGCCGCCGATGGCACGCGCCGAGACGTACGGCGAGCTGGCGAAGCTGGAACAGCTCCTCGACGAGTACGCGACCGTGCAGGCCCTCGACCCGGCGAAGGTGCCGGTGGTGCGGGCCCAGATCTGGGAGCTGGTCCGGGCCGCCGAGCTGCACCACGACCTGCACACCGCCGACATGCCGGCCGCCGACGACTTCGACGACTTCGTGCTGCACCTCGACGGATACCTGTGCGAGGTCAAGGACTCCCAGATCCGCGACGGCCTGCACATCCTCGCCGAGGTGCCCACCGGCGAGGCCCGGGTCAACCTCGTCCTCGCCGTGCTGCGCGCGCCCCAGGTGTGGGGCGGCACCCGGGTGCTGCCCGGCCTGCGGCAGGCCCTCGCCGC
>NZ_JBFAMU010000824.1:0-1474 GCF_040656655.1 Micromonospora sp. NPDC049799 | reverse complement strand
CGCGACTGATCACTTCCGGTCATCGGGCAGCGACGCTATCTTCGGGAATGCGCCGCTTTAGTCCAGTTTGTTCCGTAGGCTGCCCTCCGACGGAGGCGGTGGCGGCGGGGGCTGCGGTGGGGGCGGCGGGTGCGGCGGGTGATCGGCCCGTCCGGGGTGGGCATCGGCTGGCGACCGGAGATAGCGGGCTTCGTCGCCGACCTGCCGGGCCTGCGCTTCATCGAGGTGGTGGCCGAGTCGGTGCCCGCCGGCGGGCCACTCCCGGACGGGTTGGCGGCCCTGCGGGAGCGGGACGTCACCGTCGTACCGCATGGGGTGCGGCTCTCCCTCGGCGGCGCCGAGCCGGTCGACCCGGCTCGCGTCGCGCACCTCGCTTCGGTGGCACACCAGGTGGACGCCCCGCTGGTCAGCGAGCACATCGCCTTCGTCCGCGCCGGCGGCCGGGAGGCCGGCCACCTGCTGCCGCTGCCCCGCAGCCGGGCGGCGGTCGACGCGGTCTGCGCCAACGTGGCCCGGGCGCAGGCGCAGCTGCCGGTGCCGATCGCGCTGGAGCCGATCGCGGCGCTCTTCGACTGGCCCGACGACGAGCTGGACGAAGCCGCGTTCCTCACCGAGATCCTCGACCGCACCGACGCCCTGCTGTTGCTCGACGTGGCCAACGTGTACGCCAACGCGCGCAACCGGGGCAACGACCCGGTCGCCCTGCTCGACCGGCTGCCGCTGGACCGGATCGCGTACCTGCACGTCGCGGGCGGCTCCGAGCACGGCGGGTTCTACCACGACACGCACACCGACCCGGTCCCGTCGCCGGTGCTCGACCTGCTGGGCGACCTGTGCGCCCGGCACCGCCCGCCGGCGCTGCTGCTGGAGCGGGACGGGCACTACCCGCCCGCGCCGGAGCTCCGCGCCGAGCTGGACGTTCTCGCCCGGGTGTCCGGGTACCCGGTGGTGACATGAGCGGCGACCTGGCCGCCCGGCAGGCCGAGCTGGTGGCGGCGCTGGTCGCCGGCGAACCGGACCCGTCCGGCTTCGACCCGACGGCGCTGGCTGCCGCCCGGGCCGCCCTGTTGCGCAAACGCGCCGGGGACGTGGCCCGGCACTGGCCGCTGCTCGCCGCCGGTCTGGGTGCCGACTGGTTCCGCACCTTCGCCCGGTGGGCGGCCGGGCGACCCACCGCCGGATCGCTGCGCGACGGCTGGGACCTGGCCCGGGAGCTGCGCGACCAGGGGACGTTACCGCCGCTGGGCGCCGAGGAGCTGGCCGTGCGCGAGGCCACCGACCGCTACGACGGGCACCGACCGCCGCGCCACCGCCGACTACCGGCCTGGGGACGCGCCAACGGCGCCGTAGCCGTCCAGCTAGCCGGCCACGTACACCTCCTCCGCCCCGCCCCCCGCTAACCCCACCCCACCCCTCCCCACCCCCTCCCCACCCCCTCCCCCTCCCCCTCCCGCGATCTTGCACTTTCGGTCGC
>NZ_JBFAMU010000823.1:0-1484 GCF_040656655.1 Micromonospora sp. NPDC049799 | reverse complement strand
CCGCCCGCTCCCGGCCCAGCCGGCGCGGCGCGGTGCAGCGCGCCGGCGTCGACGTGCTGCTGGTCGCGCTGGCGGTGCTGGCCTGGTACCAGCTACGGCAGTACTCGTCACCGCTGTCCCGCAGCCGCTCCGGCGCCCTTGACGTGGACCCGCTGCTGGCGGCCGCCCCCACCATCGGGGTGCTCGCCGGCGCGGTACTCGCCCTGCGGCTGCTGCCCCCGCTGACCCGCCTGGCCGAACGGTGGGTCGACCGCAAGCCGTGGACGGCGACGATCCTCGGCACCTGGCAGGCCGGCCGCCGCCCGCACGCCGGCCCCGTGCTGCTGCTCGCCCTCGCCGTCGCCGTCGGCACCCTGGCCTGGTGTCTCGCCGCCACCAGCGAACGTTCCCTGACCGACCAGGCCGAACACCAGGTCGGGGCGGACCTGCGGCTCACCGAGGCCAACGGCTCCGCTCCCGCCGCGCGGACCGACCAGATCGCCGCACTGCCGGCCACCCGGACCGCCCTGGCCACCTGGCGGGAGGCACTGCGGCTCGGACCGGTGTCCACCCCGGGTTCCCTGGTGGCCCTGGACGCGCGCACCGCCGAGGGGGTGGTGCGGCTACGACCGGACCTGGCCGACGGCGACGTGTTCGGCATGCTCGCCGGGAGCCGCGTGACCGCCCCGGTCACCGACCTGCCGGCCGACGCCCGCCGGCTCACCGGGGAACTGCTGACCCGCATCGTGAACGCCGACTCCACGGTGACCGTGCAGACGTACGCGGTCCTCGTCGACCCGCACGGCGGCCACCGGCGGCTGGCGCTGGGCTCCACCCGCGACGGCGAGGCGCTGCGCTTCGCCGTCGACCTGCCCACCGGCGCGGGAGCGGCCCGCCTGGCCGGGTTCACCGTCGACAGCGTCGGCCGGCCCGGCATGATCCTCGACTGGCTCGTCCGGGACCTGCGCACCAGCGCCGACGCCACCGCCGGGGCACCCGTCGACCTCGGCGCGGGCGGGTGGCGATGGACCGACCGGTCCGGCTCCACCGCCGAGGCGGCGGTCGCCGGCGCGACCGTCTCCGTCCGGTACACGCGGGAGGAGGACACCGGCTTCGTCCTCCGCGGCACCGCCGTGCAGCTGGCCGTCGTGCGGCCCGCCGCCGACGACCCGGTGCCCCTGGTGGCCACCCCGCAGGCGTTGGCGGCGCTGCGGGTCGACGTCGGGGACCGGACCCGGCTGTACCTGGCCGGCGCGGAGGTCGACGTGCGGATCACCGGGACCGTGGACTCCGTGCCCGGCAGCACCGAACCCGCGGCGCTGCTGGCCGACCTGCCATCGTTGAGCAACCGGCTGGTCCACGACCACGGCATCGTGCGCGACCCGCAGGAGTGGTGGCTGTCGGTGGTGCCGCAGCAGCGCGAGCAGGCGGCCACGGCGGCGGCGGCCCTGGGCGGGCTGAGCGTGTCCGACCGGCTGGCCGTCGCCGACGACCTGGCCGGTGAC
>NZ_JBFAMU010000822.1:0-1485 GCF_040656655.1 Micromonospora sp. NPDC049799 | reverse complement strand
AGGCGTACGCCCACGCGGCGCCGGGTGACGTCCTCGTGGTCGACAACGGCGGGCGGACAGACGAGGCCTGCGTGGGTGACCTGACCGCGCTGGAGACGCGGAGGCGTCGGTGACGAAGGCGCGCATGAGCACGGCGAGCAGCACCAGCCCGGCGAGCAGGGTGACGCCGAGCAGCGGTTCGATCAGGGTGAGCGCCACCACGCTGCCGACCGGCGGGAGCAGCGCGACGACACCGAGCACCACGGCCGTGCCGGCCTGTCCGGCGTCGGCGGTCTGTCCGACGAGCCGGCCGACCAGGTCGCCCACCGGGTACCGGCGGACGGTGCGCACGTCGACGGCGAACAGGTGCCGTAGCAGGCGCCGCCGCAGCCGGGCCGTGGCTCGCGCGGCGCCGTACCCGCTGGCCAGGTCCCCGAGGATGTCGGTGAGGACGAGGACGGCGACCAGGCTGCAGGCCGTGGCGGTCCACCACGCGGAACCGTCGCCGTCGACGGCGGCGTCGACGGCGAGCCCGACGGCCGCGGGCAGGGCCAGTTCGGTGGCTGCGCCGGTGAGCGCGACCGCGACGAGCAGGACCGTCCATCCGCCGCCGTCGCGGACCACCCGGCGCAGGAGCCGGTCGGGGCCGGTCAGCGTCGGCATCAGTCCTCCGGAAGAGACGTGCGGCGGCCCTGGGCGGATACGTCTATCCGCCCAGGGCCTCGCGTGGTGACCTGATCAGTTGCAGGTCGTGACGGAGAGCGAGCTGTCGCCGCAGAGCAGCAGGCTCGCCCGGCTACCGCCGCCGTTGCGGTCGGCGGGGGCCATCTCCAGGCCCTGGAGGTCGAGGAGCGCCATGTCGTGTCACCTCCTTCCGTGCTGGTCGGTCAGGTCGGTCACCCTCGCTGACGCGAGGGGGTCTGGGGTGCCCGTCAGGGGCGCGAGGAACGGCAGGGCCGCCGGGGTGTCGTGCCGTGCGGCGGCGAGCGCCAACAGCACGCCGGCGGCGCCGGTGCCGAGGTCCATGGACAGCCGCAGCAACTGCTCGCCCGGGAAGGCGGTGCCGTCGGCGTACGGCATCGCGTGCCACGCCAGTCGCGCGACCTGGGCGGTCAGCTCCCGCCGCCGGTCGGGGTCGTCGGGGTACGCCGCGAGGTAGGCGATGATGCCGGCCCGCCCGGCGAAGAGGCCGGACTGGGCGTAGAACGGGGAGCGGGCGGCCCGGAACACGCCGGCGCTCGCCTCGGCGAACCGGTCGTCGGCGCGGTGCCGCAGGTACTGGTCCAGGACCAGCCCGATGCCGACGCTGCCCTGTCCGAAGTAGGGCATCGTGCGCCAGCCCTCGTTGACCTCGAGCGCGCCGTCGGGACGGGTCACGCACCGGCGCAGGTCCTGCCGCAGAGCGGTGGCGGCGTGGTCCAGCAGGGCCGGGTCGCCGGTGAGTTCGTGCAGCCGCACCAGCAGCAGCGCCGGGCCGGTCCGGCCGCGCAGCAGCCCGGCGTACGG
>NZ_JBFAMU010000821.1:0-1487 GCF_040656655.1 Micromonospora sp. NPDC049799 | reverse complement strand
CCCCCGACACCCGCTCGGCCTCACCCACCACCCGGGCCGCCGCGGCGGCGACCTCGGTCGCGGTGTCGATGGCGGTGGTCGCCGCGGCGCTGATCACCGCGACCTCCGCGACCGCCGCCTCGGCGTCGGTGAGCACCCGGTCGGTGCGGTCCAGGGTCTCCTCGATCCGGTCCACCACCCCGTTGATCCGCGCCAGCAGCGCCTCCACGCCGTCCAGCACCGCGAAGGCGCGGGCCGGCACGGCGGCGAACGACGCCGCCGAGCCGAAGGCCTGGTCGAGGGCGCTGCGGGTACGGCCGACGACCTCGGTCGGCCGGGGGAATGGGATAGCCATGGCACAAGTGTGCGCTGCCGGTGCACGCTCCGCCGGTCGAGGGATCCGCCGGTCACGGTCTCCGGCGGTAGGGTGCCGGCATGCCGGCCCCCTCGCCGCCGCGTCCGCCCCGCACCGCCGCCGTCCTCGCCGTGCTCGCCGCGCTCCTGGTGGCCCTCGGGGCGTACGGGTCGGCGCGCGCCTCCGACGGGCTCACCGTGCGGCACGTCACCGTGGCCGGGGTGCCGTTGACCGAGGTCCGGGCCTCCCCGCAGGCCGACGTGGGTCGGCGACCGGGTGTGGTGGTCGCGCACGGCTTCGCCGGTTCCGCCCGGCTGATGCGGCCGATCGCCGACACCGTGGCCCGCGACGGCATGGTGGCGCTGTTGCTGGACTTCGCCGGGCACGGCGCCAACCCGGGGCGGCTCGGCGGGGGCGGCCGGGGCGCGTCGGAGGAGACTCTCGCCGCCGACCTGGACGTGGCCGTCGCGCACCTGCGCGGCCTCCCGGACGTGGACCCGGAGCGGATCCACCTGGTCGGGCACTCGATGGGGGCGGGCGCGGTCACCCGCTGGGCCGCCGACCATCCGGAGATCCGCCGCACCGTGGCGATCTCGCTGCCGGACGCGGGCGACGCCGGGGGCGCCCGCCCGGCCGATCTGCTGCTGATCGTCGGCGGGGCCGAGTTCCCCGACTTCCGCCGGGCGGCCGAGGAGGCGGCGGGGCAAGGCGGCGGCACCAGGCGGCTGGTGGAGGTGCCGGGGGTGGAGCACATCTCGGTGCTCTTCGCCGCGCGTACCCACGCCGAGGTCGCCGCGTGGCTCCCGTCGGACGGCGGGTCCGGTGCGCGACCCACCGCCCGGCTCCTTCCGGCGGGCCTTCTGCTGCTCGGTCTGGGGCTGGGCTTCGTACCCCTGACCGTCCTCGCGCTGGGCCGCCGGCCGACCCGTCCGCGACCGACGGCGTCGTCACCGGGGAAGCTGCTCGCGGTCGCGGTGGTCGCCGCGGGCGTCGGCGCGGCGGTTGCGGCGCTCGTCCCCACCGCCCGGCTGCCGCTCGCCGTGGGCGGTCACGTCATCGGATTCCTGCTGGTCAGCGGCCTGCTGTTGGCCGTCGCCGGGCGAGGAGGTACAAGCCTGCGCCCGCGCCGCCGGCGTATGGCTCTGCATAGGCG
>NZ_JBFAMU010000820.1:0-1491 GCF_040656655.1 Micromonospora sp. NPDC049799 | reverse complement strand
GGGGCGACGACCGCGGTGTCCGGTCGTGGTCCGCCGTGGCCCTCGCTGACGACGTACGCCGCGGCTCCGCCGCCCACCGCGACCGCCGCCGCCACTGCGGTGGCGGCGGGCTTGGCGATCAGGACGTGCACGAACTGCCGCACGCTCTCGACCAGGGCGGTCACCAGGCCGGTGGCCACCGGCTCGACGCCCGTCTGGGGCAGGAGCAGCGGCGGTGCGGCCAGCAACGGTGCGGTGGCCAGCAACGCCTCCGGTGGCAGCAGCCCTGCGTCGACCTGCGCGCACGCTCGGCAGCCGTCGACGTGCCGGACCAGCCGCTTGCGCCACAGCGGCGACCGTACGCCGGGCCAGTTCCGCAGCAGCGCCACGACGTCGCGGCAGCCGGCGCTCCCGCCGGCCGCGCCGACGGCGCGTTCGATCCGACGAGCGCTGTCCAACCGGCTGCGCAGGCGGTGCAGGCGCACCCGGACGTGCACCTCCGAGATGCCCAGGGTCGGGCCCAGCTCGGTGGGTCTCAGGTCACCGGCCTGGGTGAGCCACCACAGGTTGAGCAACTCCCGGTCGTCACGGTCGAGCCACTGCGTGGCAGCGCTGAGTTCCCGGCGCTGGCGGCTCAGCTCCACCTGGTCGAGGCCGAGGTCGGCCACGTCGACGCCGGCATCCAGCTCGTCCGGGTCATCGGCGAGGAATCGCCGGTGGTCCTCCCCCACCCGAGCCAGGCGGCGGCGGGTCTGGCGCAGCGCTGTCGACAGCAACCACGACCGGAAACGCTCCGGTCTGCTCACCTGGCTCAGCCCGGAGACCGCACGCAGCATCGTCTCCTGCACCACGTCGTCGACGTCCGCCGCCGACAGTCCGTTGGCCGCCACCTGGTAGACCATCGGAAGGCTGATCCTGAGGAGCTGGTCGAGTGCGGCGGAGTCACCGCCCTGGGCCGCCCGCACCAGGGCCACCATGTCGGCGTCGGCGTCGGCTGCCGTCGGCCGGCCCGCCTGATGCCGCCCCACCGTCGCGGTCATCTCCGGACCAGCCGGTACGGCTTCGGCCGGCGGTCGTGGCCACCTGCGTCGGGCGCCGACGCCGTGTGCGAGATGCCCATCGAGACGTTCGCCCCCTTGTGCCCGCAGGCTCACGCGCCTGGCCATCGCTCGCACGGCGTCGAGGGGCGCTCGATCTCGACCCACCTGTTATTCCGGTCAAACCAGGGGCACGTCCGAGCGATGTTCCGACGCGCGTGCGTATCGCACGATAGACCCGGGGAATCGCCGGAGCAAGGAGCACGCGCGACAGTTGCACGGACTGTACGGGGCGACCGACAAAGTGTTGGTCACGGTTCGCAAAAATGTGTAACAGCCATAGCATGAAGCTGCCCGCACCGTCGTCGTCACGTTCGGTACCGCTGAATATCCCGCAGGCAGCGACCGCTTGAGCCACGATCGAGCACCTCCGCGGTCCGTTACAGAAATTCGATGGCGAGTGCCTCACAATGTG
>NZ_JBFAMU010000819.1:0-1498 GCF_040656655.1 Micromonospora sp. NPDC049799 | reverse complement strand
GGCCTGCTGCGGCACACCCCGGGCGTCGACCCGCGCGCCCTGGACCTGCTCGCCGCCGGGGGACCGGCGTACCTGCACGACTACTTCTGACCGCCCGGCCCGCCGCGGATCGACCGCGACGGGTCCCGGGCGCCGTCAGCCCGCCTCGCGCAGCTCCGCCAACCGGGCCTCCACCTCGGCGAGCTCCGCCCGCAGCTTCTCCGCCTGCTGCTCCGCCTCGGCCCGCTCCGCGGCGAGGATCTGCTCCACCGCCTCGTGCACGCCCGGCACGTCCACCAGCGCCACCATCCGCAACGCCTCGGCCGGCTTCACCACGTACGGCTTCGCCAGAGCCTTGCTGCCCTGCTGCGCCGCCACCGTCCACTCACCCTCGGCGTACGCCAGCGTCACCGTCAGACCCGCCGGGCCCTTCGGCTTCGCGGCCTTCACCGGACGCCGCGCCGGCTTCGGCTCCACCTGCTGTTCCACCTTCGGCTCCTCCCGGCGCGGCGCCGGCACCCGGGGCGTGTCCAGCACGAACTCCGGCGTCGCCGGCGTCGGTTCCGGTTCCGGTTCCTCGGCCTTCGGCTCCGCCGCCCGGCGCCCGGCGCCCCGCGGCGCGATCGCCACGTCGGCGGGGGAGAAGGGCAACTCGTCGCGCCCGAACCGCACCACCACGTACTCGTCGGACACCGCCGGGTCGGTCAGCTCCACCACCTGACCCACCTGCCCGGCGACCTGCCCGGCCGAGGAGGTGAACACCACCTTCGGCTTGCGTCCCGCCGACAGCGCCTCCCGGATACCGGCGACGTCTTCCGTGGACAAACCCTGGCCCGCCATCACAGCCCTCTTCCGTACACGTGTCTGATTGCTGCCTTGATACCAGCCGACCCCGACACCCGGAAGATCAACCCCCCAGCGCCCGCAACGCCCGGTCCGCGTGCTCGTTCATGCTCACCTCGGAGTGGATGACGTCGACGACCCGCGAGTCGGTGCCGATCACGAACGTCACCCGCTTCGTGCTCAACGGACCCAACGGCAACCGCCGCCGTACGCCGAGCCGAGACGCCACCGCACCGTCGACATCCGACAGCAGCGGATAGTCGAAGCCGTGCAGCCGGGAGAACTCCGCCTGCTTCGCCACCGGGTCCCGGCTGATGCCCACCCGCTGCGCGCCCACCGCCGCGAACTCCGCCGCCAGGTCCCGGAAGTGGCAGCTCTCCGCCGTGCACCCCCGCGTCATCGCCGCCGGGTAGAAGAACAACACGACCGGACCCGACGCCAGGAACTCCGACAACCGCCGCGGACGGCCCGTCTCGTCCGGCAGCTCGAAGTCCTCCACCACGTCGCCCACACCAACCACCACGCCACCTCCACCTCGACACCGACGGCGCGAGCCTAGGCGATCAGCCCCACACCGCCGAGACCTCCTCGGCCACCGCGTGCGCCTGCGCCCGACCGGCCCGCGCCGCCCCCGCCCGGCGCGCCGGATCCAGCACGTTGCGGCCGATCGCCGTCC
>NZ_JBFAMU010000818.1:0-1499 GCF_040656655.1 Micromonospora sp. NPDC049799 | reverse complement strand
GCTGCGTGGTCCGGCGGCGCACCGGCGGCTCCGCCCGCTGCCCGACGCCCCTCCCGGCGCGGTGGAGGTCCACACCTTCCGTTCGGCGACCAGCGAGGCGGCGTGGCTGGCGCACGCGCTGCGCGAGGCGCACCTGCTCGGCGGCGTGCCCTGGTCGGAGATGGCCGTGGTGGTGCGTTCCACCGCCCGGCAGCTGCCCTCCCTGCAACGCGCGCTGCACGCGGCCGGGGTGCCGACCGTCGTGCACGGCGAGGACCTGCCGCTGCACCTCCAACCGGCGGTCGCGCCCCTGCTGCTCCTGCTGCGCTGCGCGCTGGAGCCGGAGCGGCTCGACGAGGAGGCCGCCGTCGCGCTGCTGCACTCCCCGTTGGGCGGGGCCGACCCGCTGGCCGAGCGGCGGCTGCGGCAGGGGTTACGTGCCCTCGCGCTGGCCGGGGGCGACCGCCGGCCGTCCGGCGAGCTGATCGTGGACGCGCTGCGCGATCCGGCCGAGCTCGCCGGCATCGACCGGCGCTGGGCGGAACCCGCGCAGACCGTCGCCGGCCTGCTCGCGGTCGCCCGGGAGACGGCCGCCCGCCCGGGGACCACCGCCGAGGACGTCCTCTGGGCGGTCTGGCGGGCCAGCGGTCTCGCCGAGCTGTGGTCCTCGGCCCTCACCCGGGGCCCGGCCGCCGCCGGGGAGGGGGACGTCGCCCGACGCCGGCGCGCCGAGGCCGCCGACCGCGACCTGGACGCGGTGATGGTGCTCTTCGACGCCGCCGCCCGGTTCACCGACCGGCTGCCCGGTGCGCGTACCGAGGTCTTCCTCGACCACGTGCTCGGGCAGGACCTGCCGGCCGACACGCTGGCGCCCACGGCCGACCGCGGGTCGGCGGTCCGGCTGCTCACCGCGCACGGCGCGAAGGGCCTGGAGTGGGACCTGGTGGCCGTCGCCGGGGTGCAGGAGGGGGTCTGGCCCGACCTGCGGTTGCGCGGCAGCCTGCTCGGGTCCGAGCGGTTGGTGGACGTGCTCGCCGGTCGCGCGGTGGGCGCGGGTCGGGTGGCCACCGTGGTCGGGCAGACGTCGGCGTTGCTGGACGAGGAGCGGCGCCTGTTCCACGTCGCGGTGACCCGGGCCCGCCGCCGGCTGCTGGTCAGCGCGGTCGCCTCGGCGGCGGTGGGCGGCGACGACCACGAGGAGCAGCCCAGCCGCTTCCTCTACGAGCTGGGCCCCACCGACCCGCCGGCCGAGGGCGAGCCCGCGGGGCCGGCCGGACCCGACGATCCCGCCGGCCCGACCGGACCCGGCGATTCCGCCGCTCGGGGCGCCGACGGCGACGGGACCACGTCGGGCGGGGACGCGGACGGAACGGGAGCGGGCGGCGCCGAGCCGCACGGGCCGCGAACGCTGCCGGTGAGCCGGCCACGGCCAGGGTGAGGCTGGAGGTGTCGGCCTTCGGAATGCTGGTGTAGGCGACCAGTTCGACGCCGGCGTCCTTGGCGGCGGCGACCACGGTGCG
>NZ_JBFAMU010000817.1:0-1500 GCF_040656655.1 Micromonospora sp. NPDC049799 | reverse complement strand
GGTGGTGCGGCGCCTGCCGGGCCGAGCTGGCCGACGTGCCGGGCGAGTCCGCGCGGCGCTGCCCCGACTGCGACCTGTACGTGCCGATGCAGCTCTCCGCCGCCGTCCTGGTGGCGATCACCCGCCCCGGACCGGCCGGCCGCCCCGACGAGCTGCTCCTGGTCCGGCACGCGTACGGGCCGACCGGGCTGTGGGCCCTGGTGGCCGGGTTCGTGGACGCCGGGGAAACGCTGGAGGCGGCCGTACGGCGGGAGGTCGGCGAGGAGGTGGGGCTCACCGTCGACGGGCTGCGGTACTTCGGCAGCCAGCCGTGGGCGATGTCCGGCCCGGGCACGCTGCTGGTCGGCTTCACCGCCCGCTCTGTTGATGCTGCCGCCGGGCCGGTGGTGGACGGGAAGGAGCTGAGCGAGGCGCGGTTCTTCCCGCTGGACGCACTGCCGGCGGAGCTGCCCCCGGCGTACTCGATCTCCCGCTGGCTGATCGACGCGACCGCGCCGGTCTGACCCGCGGTGCCCTTCCCTACACGCCGAGCAGGGTGCGCAGGTGGCGCGGCGGTGGGCAGTCGTGGGCGAGCATCGCGTCGTGCCAGTCCCGCACCGACACGCCGTCCGGCCGGGCCCGGGCGATGTCGGCCATCTCGCTCCACCCGACGAAGTACGTGGACAGCTGGGTCGAGGTGAGCAACGCCCGACGCCACTTGCCGGCCGCCTCGCCCTCCTCCTGGAAGCCGCGCCCGGTCATCAGCGCCATCGCGTCGGCCTCGGTCATGCCCTCGCAGTGCACCAACTGGTCGAGCAGCGCGTTGATGGTCATCCGTAGCTGCATCTTGAGCTGTTGCATCCGCACCGGCAGACCACCGAAGCCGAGGCCGGCCATCACCTCCTCGGCGTGCACCGCCCAGCCCTCGATGAACACGCCGGACTCGGTGAGCGGGCGGACCCGGGTCGAGCCGACGTACCGGCGGGCGTGCGCGAGCTGGAGGAAGTGCCCCGGCATCGCCTCGTGCACCGTCAGGTTGCGGATCATGTGGTCGTTGTACTCGCGGTAGAAGGACTCCACGCGGTGCGCCGGCCAGTCCTCCGGGGTCGGCGCGATGCAGTAGAAGGTCGGCAGGGCCGCGGTCTCCAACGGTCCCGGCGAGTCGCAGTAGGCGACCGCGACACCCCGTGCGAACTCCGGCATCTCCTGGATCACGCACGGGTCGTCGACAAGCGTCACCAGGTCGTGCGCCCGGACGAAGTCACTCGCCTCGTCGAGGGTGACCGAGGCGAGGTCCACGATGGTCCCGTTGTCGGGGTGCTCGGCGGCGAGCAGGTCCAGCGCCCGGCGTACCGTCTCGTCGTCGGCGGGACCACCGACCAGCTCGACGGCCGCCGCGCGGATCTCCTCGGTGACCCGGTCCAGGTTGGCCCAGGCGCGGCGCTGGATCTCGGCGGCCCCCAGCTCGGTGTCGAGGGTGTGCCAGAGCCGCGCCTCCCACCGGCGGCGGCCGAGGCGCGG
>NZ_JBFAMU010000816.1:0-1501 GCF_040656655.1 Micromonospora sp. NPDC049799 | reverse complement strand
GGCGGCGGCGGCCGAGGAGGCGGTCACGGCCGTCGCGGCCGCGGCGGCCAGCACGGCCAGCCAGCCGGAGCGAGGGGTACGGGGTCTCATGGGTCCTCCGGGGTACGGGCGGGGTCCCCGGTCGCGCCGGTCCGACGGCGACCGCGGTGACATTCATTGATCGACGAACGTCACTGCGAAGGGTGCATCGGGAGCCCTCCCCGGGCAAGACGCAAGACGGCAGAATCGCCGCCCACCCGAAATTGGGACGGGTCGTCCCCGACTGTTAAGAAGGGACCCTTCCTCTACCGGAGGCGTTGAGCGGGGGCCATTCCTTACCGCAACTCGTCGGTGTCGAGGAGGGCCTCGTCGACGGCGCCGGAGCGGTAGGTGGCGCGACCGATCATCTGGGCCGCGACCGGCGCCGTGGCCAGTTGGAAGAGCGCGACCAGCCCGATCATGCCGAGGTCGCCGGGTGTCCGCAGGCGCAGCGCCACTCCCGCCACGAGCAGCAGCACCCCGAGGGTCTGCGGCTTCGTCGCGGCGTGCATCCGGCTCAGCGTGTCCGGGAAGCGCAGCACCCCGATGCCGGCGGCGAGACTGAGCAGCGCACCCGCCACCAGGCACCCGGCGCCGAGCCAGTCGGCCGCCGTGGCGAGCATCAGGACCCGTCCCGGGCGGCGAAGCGGACCAGCGCCACCGATCCGACGAAGCCGAGCAGGGAGAGCACCACCAGCACGGGCAGCGTGGTGGAGTGGCGGTTCACGGCGGCCTCCGCGCCGACCGCGCCGACCATGGTGGCCAGCAGCATGTCCGCCGCCACCACCCGGTCGAGCAGGGACGGGCCGCGGTAGAGCCGGATCAGCGCCAGCAGCGCGGTCACCGAGAACAGGCCGGTCAGGACGACGGCGAGGACGGCGGTCACATCAGGTTCCCTTCTCGACGGTGGCGGTCTCCACGAGGCGTACCTCGGCGGCGGAACCGGACGCGCGGACCAGCCGCCGCTCGATGGCGTGCATGCGGTCCCGGCTGTCGGCCAGGTCGGACGGACCGCGCACGTCCAGCACGTGTACGTAAATCACTCCGGCGTCCCGGTCCACCTCGACGACCAGCGTGCCCGGCACCAGTGAGACCACCTCGGCGGTGAGCGCCAGGTTCAGGTCGGTACGCACCCGCATCCGCACGGCGATGATCGCCCCCCGGGGCCGGTAGCCGGGCCGCACGGCGATCCGGGCCACGTTCGCGCTGGCGGTGACCAGCTCACCGGCGAAGCGGAGCAGGAAGACCAGCAGGGCCCGGGGTCGTACCCGCCCACCGAAGGTGACCGGGGGCAGCGGGAAGAACAGCAGCACCGCGCCGGCGACCAGCGCGCCGCCCACCAGATTGCCCCAGGAGACGTCGCCCCAGAGGAGGTTCCACACCAGCACCAGCCAGCCGAGAGCGATGAGCCGGTCCCGCCACCGCCCGACCCGGCCGCGCGGCTCCGTCGGGGCGTCCGCCGCCCGCTCGTCCGCGCTCACGG
>NZ_JBFAMU010000815.1:0-1522 GCF_040656655.1 Micromonospora sp. NPDC049799 | reverse complement strand
CGCCGCGCCGGTCACGGTCGACCACCTGGCGTACGACGGCGGCGCCGCCGTGAGCGGCGAGGTAGTCCAGGCCGCCGGCCTCCCGCAACCGGTCCACGGCGGAGGTCAACTCGGCGGCGAAGCCCGGGTGCTCGTCGGCGGCGTGCTCGATGTCCTCGGCCAGCGTGGCCCGGGCCTTGGCGCTGTGCGGGCTCTGCTGCACGTACTCGAATCCGAGGTGGTCGTCGTCGTCGAGGCGCTGCCGCACCAGCCGGTGCAGGCCGCGGACGTCCTCGATCAGGGCCGGTCCACCTGCCGTCTCGTTCATCAGTCCGGTCGTGACGTACGCCGCTGCCGCCACGGCGTATCCCGCATGCTCCCGCACGATGCCTCCTCGCGATCCGCACCGCCGGTGCCCACCGGCGTCGGTTGCATGATGACGGCCTCAGGCAAGCCGATCCACATCGGACACGCGGGAGGAGTCGTTCAGCGGGCGTCGGCCGGGCGTCGGGTGGCCGGGACCAGCGCCAGCGTCGGGAGCAGCAGCAGTGGCACGACGAGCAGGGCGCGGAGCGTACCGACCTGGTCGCCGAGGAACCCGAGCAGCGGAGGCCCGGCCAGGAACGCCGTGTAGCCGATCACCGCGACGACGCTGACCCGGGCCGGGGCCCGGTCCTCGTCGTCGGCCGCCGCGCTCATGCCGACCGGGAAGCCGAGCGACGCGCCGAGTCCCCAGAGCGCCACCCCGACGATCGCTACCGGTCCGGAGCCGGCCAGCACCGCCAGCCCCGCGCCGACGACGGCCAGCAGGATCGTGCCGAGCAGCACCGGCGCCCGGCCCCACCGGTCCAGGGCCACGGTGCCGGCGGTACGTCCCACCGTCATCCCCACGACGAACACGCCGAAGACCGCGGCACCGGCGGCCTCGCTGAGGCCGTACCCGTCGATGAACGCGACCGCGAGCCAGTCGTTGGCGCTGCCCTCGGCGAACGCCATGACCAGCACGAAGAGGCCGATGAGCAGGGTACGCGGCTCACGCCAGGCGCTGAGCAGGTCGCGGCGGCGGCCGGGGGCGGTGGTGTCCGTGCCGGCGGAGGTGGTCTCCGTCGCCGGCAGGAAGTCCCGCGCGCCGGCCACCGTGCCGGCCAGCACGATCGCCGCCAGGACGGTGAGGTGGACGGCGACCGGGACGCCGAGCCGGGCGGCCCCGGCCCCCAGGCCCGCGCCGGCCACCGAGCCGAGGCTCCACGCCGCGTGGAACCGGGGCATGATCGTCCGACCGAGCCGCCGCTCGACCGCCGCCCCCTCGATGTTCATGGCCACGTCACACATGCCGGAGCCGAAGCCGAGGGCGAACAGGCCGACCGCCACGCCGGCCAGCGAGCCGACGACACCGCCGGAGATTCCCACCACGGCCAGGCCGAGCGCCACGAGCACCGTGGCGACGACCCAGCTGCCCGACGCCCCGCCGCGGCGGTCCCCGGCCACCGTTGGCAGCTCCCGGGGGATCGACCTGGCCCTGCTGGAGACGGTGCTGGTGCAC
>NZ_JBFAMU010000814.1:0-1523 GCF_040656655.1 Micromonospora sp. NPDC049799 | reverse complement strand
GGCGCACGGCGCACGGCGCACGGCGGGCGGCGGGCGGCGGGCGGGGCCGCACCGGCACATGGTCGTTCGGCTCCTGCCGAGCTGATGTCGTAGATGAATCACGGCCCACCGATCCACGACCTCACGGCGCAGCGGCTCCACGGCCCACCGCCCACGGCCCTCGCGCACGGCCCACGGCCCACGGCCCTCGCGCACGGCCCACGGCTCACGGCCCTCGCGCACGGCTCACCGACCCCAAGGCCTTACGGCGATGAGTCATCTGTGACATCAGCTCGACAGCGCAGGACCGGGGGAAGACGGCCGCGCTGAACGTGTGGTCCCGAGGCCGCCCGCCTCCACCGGGGCCGAGGGAGGAAGGCGGCCGCGCTGGACATGTGGTCCCGAGGGCGGCCCGAGCCTCCGCCGGGACCGAGGGCCAGGACTGTGACGGCCCGCAGACAGAGGAGCACCCGGTCAGCGACAGCAGGTGGGCGGCATGCAGGCCGGACAGCGCGCTCGACACCTGACACCCGGCGGGTCGGACCGCACCCGCGCCGAGGGTCAGGTGTGGAGGGCGTGGACCACGTCGCCGACCACCACCACGGCCGGGGGACGCAGCTCCGCCTCGACCACATCGGCGGCGACCGCGCCGAGCGTGGACCGGAGCACCCGCTGCGCGCCGGTCGTCGCCTCCTGCACGACCGCGGCAGGCGTGTCCGCCGGCCGGCCGTGCGCGACCAGTGTCGCCGTGATGGCGGCGAGGTTCTTCAGGCCCATCAGGATCACCAGGGTGCCGCGCAGCCCGGCCAGCGCCTCCCAGCGCACCAGCGAAGCCGGCGAGTCCGGCGCGACGTGCCCGGAGACCACCGTGAACTCGTGCGCCACCGCCCGGTGGGTGACCGGGATGCCGGCCACCGCCGGAGCCGCGATCGAGCTGGTCACGCCCGGAACCACGGTCACCGGCACGCCGGCCTCCGCGCAGGCGAGCAGCTCCTCGCCGCCCCGGCCGAAGACGTACGGGTCGCCGCCCTTGAGCCGGACCACCACCTTCCCGGCCAGCGCCCGGTCGACGAGGATCCGGTTGATCTCCTCCTGCGTCTTCGACGGCCCGTAGGGGATCTTCGAGGCGTCGACCAGCTCGACGTCGGGACGCAACTCGTCCAGGAGCAGGCCGGGCACCAGCCGGTCGGCGACCACCACGTCCGCCTCGGTGAGCAGCCGCCACCCCTTGACGGTGATCAGCTCCGGGTCGCCCGGCCCGGCGCCGACCAGAGCGACCCGGCCGCCCGAGGTGTCAACAGGGGACCCTTGCTCTACCTGAGGCGTTAAGAGGGGGCCCTTCCTTGCACCCAGGAGGTCGCGGATCGCGTCGCGGACGGTCATCGCCCTGCGGGGGTCGCCACCGCCGAGCACCGCCACGGTGACCGGACCGTGGCGGGTCACCGCGGGGGTCCAGGTCGTTGAGCATCACCATGTCGAACGGCGTGGTGGTGGTGCCCTCCTCCTTGTATCCGCGTACGTGCAGGTTGTCGTGGTTGGTCCGC